>DATJFN010000001.1:0-23966 GCA_035495635.1 Steroidobacteraceae bacterium
GAGTTCATCGTGCAGTCGCAGCAGTTGATCCGCGGCGGCTCGGAGCCCGGACTTCAGGTCGCTTCGCTCCTCGCGGCGCTGCCGCGGCTGGCCGGCGCGAAGCTCCTGCCCGCCGCAGCCGTCGCGGAACTGCAGGAAGACTATGCCTTCCTGCGGCGCGTCGAGAACCGGCTGCAGATGGCGCATGCCGCCCAGGTGCATGCGCTGCCCGGCGACGCAGCGGAGCGCGACAGGCTCGCAGCATCGATGGGATTCGCGGGATGGGAGCCATTCGCGGCCGAGCTCGGCCGCAGGCGAAGCCGGGTGACGGCCCACTTCGATGCCGTGGTGCTTGGCCGAGGCGGGCCTGCGCTGGCGCCGAAGTCCGACTTCGACGCGGTCTGGGCGGGGGAGCCCAGCCTCGAATCGCTCGCGGAGCAGGTGCGCGGAATCGGGCTCGCGGACCCGGATTCCGCCGCGCGCGTCCTGCTCGAGCTGCGGCAATCCGGGTACTTCCGCCGGCTCGACGAATTCGGTCGGCGCCGGCTTGCGACGCTCCTGCCACGAATCCTCGCGACGGTCGCGCGCAAGGAGGCGGGCGGGGCGGGCGGCGGACAGGCGGTACTGACGCGCCTGCTGCGCATCGTCGAGGCGATTGCCGGGCGCACGGCCTACCTCGCGCTCCTCAACGAGAACGCGCCGGCGCTCGAGCGCCTGGTGCAGGTCTGCGGGCTCGGCGAATACCTCGCGCGCCAGGTGGCCGCACATCCGCTCCTCCTCGATGAGCTGCTCGATGCGCGCGTATTCGACGCGCTGCCGGACCGCGCGCAGTTTTCGGTCGAGCTCGCCGCGCGGCTCGGGCACGCGGGCGCGGACGAGGAGCTTCGCATCGATGCGCTGCGCCAGTTCCGGCGGGCCGCCACCTTTCGCGTCGCGCTCCTCGACCTGACCGGCCGGCTGCCGCTCATGCACGTGAGCGACCGCCTCACCGACGTCGCCGAGCTGATCCTCGAGCAGGCGCTCGCGATCGCTTACCGCCACACGGTGGCGCAGTACGGCGAGCCGAGCTGCGACGACGGAAACGGGCGGCGAACGCCGCGCGTCGGCATCGCCGGCTACGGAAAGCTCGGCGGCATGGAGCTCGGGTACGCCTCGGACCTCGACCTCGTGTTCCTGCACGACTCGTCGGGCGAGCGGCAGCAGACTGCCGGCCCGAAGGTCGTCGACAACGAGGTGTTCTTCCTGCGCCTCGCCCAGCGCCTCCTGCATGTCCTCACCGTGCACACGCCGGCCGGCCGGCTCTATGAGGTGGACGTGCGCCTGCGACCATCCGGAAAGGGCGGGCTCGCATTCACGCAGGTCGCGGCGTTCGAGGCCTACCAGCGCGGTGAAGCCTGGACCTTCGAGCACCAGGCGCTCCTGCACTCGCGCTGGGTCGCGGGCGACGCGGCGCTCGGCGGCGAGTACGCGCGCATCCGGCGCGCCGTGCTCGTCGAGGCGGTGCGCCGCGCGTCGCTGCGCGAGGACATCCTCGCGATGCGCGAGCGCATGCGCGCGGAGCACGGCCGGCCGCGCGACGGGCAGTTCGACCTCAAGCACGACCGCGGCGGAATTGCCGACATCGAGTTCCTCGCCCAGTTCTGGGTGCTGCGCGACGTCCACGAGCACCCGCCGCTCGCCGAATTCGCGGACACAATCCGTCAGCTGGAGTCCGTCGGCTCGGCCGCGCTCGTGGACCACGGAATCATCGACCGACTCGTGGACGCCTACCGGGCCTACCGGCAGGCGGCCCACCACCTCTCCCTGGAGCAACGTCCCGCCATCGTTGACGCCGGCGAGTTCACGGCCATGCGCTCGGCCGTCGCCGCGGTCTGGGACCGGGTCATGGTCGCGGGCGCGGACCCGCCGCCGCTATAATCCCCGCGTGACGGCCGGAAGCCACCTGCAGACGCCGAACGCGCGCGAGCGCTACGAGGTCACGCCCGGAGACCTGCCGCTCGCCTGCCCGATGCCCGCCATGTCGCTCTGGAACAGCCATCCGCGGGTCTACCTGCCGATCGAGAAAACCGGCTTCGCGAAGTGCCCGTATTGCAGCGCCGAGTACGTCCTCAACTGCTGACCTGAGATGTTCGAGCGGCTCGCCATCGACCGCGGCGCGATCCTCTTCGATCCACGGCGCGTCGCCGTCCCGGGGGAACAGCTGTTCGACCCGGCGCATTGGCACGCCCAGGGCGCGCTGACGCAGCTCCCGGGTGGGCGCGGCTCGATCCAGTTCATCGACAACGACGAGCACCGCTGGGTGATGCGGCGCTACCTGCGCGGCGGCATGGCCGCGCTCATCGCACGCGACAGCTACCTGTATTCCGGCGAGCAGCGCACGCGCGCGTTCCGCGAGCTGCGCCTGCTCGCCGCCCTTCGCGAGCGCGAGCTGCCGGTGCCTGCGCCGATCGCGGCACGCTACGTGCGGGATTTCCTGACCTACCGGGCCGAGCTCATCACCGAGCGCCTGCCGGGCGCCCGCTCGCTGTCCGAGGTGGTCGCGCAGGGCGGCATGGACGACGCACGATGGGCGGCCATCGGCCGCTGCATCAGGCACTTCCACGACGCGGGCGTGCAGCATGCGGACCTCAACGCGCACAACATCATGCTGGGCGAGCACCGGGAGGTCTGGGTGCTCGACTTCGACCGCGGGCGCCTGCGCCAGCCGGGGTCCTGGAGCCGGCGGGTGCTCGACCGCCTCGCGCGCAGCCTTGCGAAGGTCAGCGCCGGCGCAACCGAATGGCAGGCCGGCTTCGCGCTGCTCCGCCTCGCGCACGACGCGTGAGGCGCGATGTACTACCTCTATAACGTCCTCATCTACATCGCCGCCCCCTTCGCCATCCTGGTCCAGCTCTGGCGGGGGCTGCGCGACCCGAGCTATCGCGGCGGGCTCGCCGAGCGCTTCGGATTCGGGCCGCGCGTCCCGGGCCCGGCGATCTGGGTGCACGCGGTCTCCGTCGGTGAGGTGCAGGCGGCGCATCCACTCATCGCGCAGCTGCGCAGGCGCCATCCCCGCTACCAGGTGCTGCTGACGACGGTGACGCCGACCGGCGCGGCGCGCGCGCGCCTGCTCTTTGGCGACCAGGTGATGCTGCGCTATGTGCCCATGGACCTGCCGGGGTCGGTGAAGCGGTTCTTCGACCGCGTACAGCCTAAGCTCGCGATGATCCTCGAGACGGAGCTCTGGCCGAACCTCTACGGCGAGTGCGGCCGCCGCGGCGTGGCGCTCGTGCTCGCGAGCGCACGCATCTCGCCGCGCTCGGTCGGCAAGTACCGCCGGCTCGTGGCGCTCTTCCGCAAGACGCTCTCTCACGGCATCGTGATCGCGGCGCAGAGCGACTCGGACGCGGAGCGCTTCCGATCGATCGGCGCGACGCCCTCGCGCACGCATATCACGGGCAACATCAAGTTCGACTTCCAGCCGCCGCCCGGGATCGAGGAGCAGGGCCGGCGCTGGCGCGAGATGGCCGCGGCCGGCCGCCCGGTCTGGGTCGCGGGCAGCACGCACGAGGGCGAGGAGGCGATCGTGCTCGACGCGCACCGGCGCATCCTGGAGCGCTTCCCGGACGCGTTGCTGATCCTGGTGCCGCGCCACCCGCAGCGATTCGCGCCGGTCCGCGACCTCCTCGCCAAGCGCCACGAGCGCGCGGCGAACCGCTCCTCCGGCAGCGCCATTGCGCGCACCACCAGCGTGCTGCTCGCCGACACGATGGGCGAGCTCATGATGTTCTACGCCGCTTCGGACGTCGCCTTCGTCGCGGGCAGCCTCATCCCGATCGGCGGCCACAACCTGCTCGAGCCCGCCTCGATCGGACGGCCGGTCCTGACCGGCCCGCACAACTTCAACGGCGAGGAGATCGCGCGCCTGCTCATGGACGCCGGCGCCGCCTTCGTCGTCGCGGATACCGAGCAGCTCGCGCACGCGGTAACGGGCCTGCTCGAGGACGCGAAACTGCGCTCGGTCATGGGAGCCGCCGGGCGCGCCGTGCTCGACGCGAACCGCGGGGCGCTGGATCGCCTGCTGACCCTCGTCGATCCGCTGCTGGACTGATGGAGACGCCGGATTGAAGACCGACCTCAGCCTCGCGGCGCCGTATGCGCCCGCCGCCCTCGAAGCGCTCGCCGCGCAGTTCGGCTCGCCGCTCTTCGTGATCGACTGCGAGCGGATCCGGGGGCAGTACCATGCGCTCGCGGCCGCGCTCCCGGGCGTCGACCTCCACTACGCGCTGAAGCCTCTGCCGGACCGCACGGTCGTGCAGGTGCTGGCGCGCGAGGGCTCGTGGTTCGACCTGGCGACGAGCGGGGAGGTGGACCTCGTGCGCGACGCCGGCATCCCGCCCTCGCGCTGCGTCCACACGCACCCGATCAAGCGCGGCTCCGACATCCGGCACGCGCTCGACTGCGGCGTCACGACTTTCGTCGCGGACAATGCCGAGGAGATCAGCAAGTTCGTCGCATGCCGCGAGCGAGTGCGCCTCCTGCTGCGAATCTCGTTCCGCAACCCCGACACGCTCCTGGACCTCTCGCGCAAGTTCGGCTGCGACGCGGACGCGGCGATCGGCCTCGTGGAGCACGCGCAGCGGTCGGGACTGCGCGTCGTGGGGCTTTCCTTCCACGCGGGGTCGCAGCTGCCCCGCCCGGACAAGTACGTCGAGGCCATCGACACCTGCGGCCGCCTCATCCGCGAGGCGGCGCTGCGCGGATTGCCGCCGCTCGAGGTGCTCGACATCGGCGGCGGCTTCCCGATCGACTACCTCGAGCCCGCTCCGCCGATCGCGGAGTTCTGCGCGCCGATCCGCGCCGCGCTCGCGCAGCTGCCGAAGGGAATCCGCGTGATCGCCGAGCCGGGCCGGTTCATCTGCGGGCCCGCGGCGATTGCGATCTCGACCGTGATGGGCCGGGCGCAGCGCGAGGGTCGCTGGTGGTACTACCTTGACGACGGCATCTACGCGACCTACAGCGGCCAGCAATACGACAAGATGCGATTCCCGGTCGAGCCGCTGCGCGGCGTCGACCGGCTGCGCGAGCCCTGCGTGATCTCCGGACCGACCTGCGACAGCCTCGACGTCATCGCCGAGGACCTGCCGATGCCGGTCCTCGAGATCGGCGAGCGCCTCCTTGCCCGGCAGATCGGCGCGTACACCATGGCCTGCTCGACGGACTTCAATTTCTTCCCGCGCGCGAAAGTGATCGCGGTCAATGTCGAGCGCGCGGCCGACTGAACGGACCTGCGGCTGCGGGTCGCGCCGGCGCGCCATGGTCGCGCTCGTATCGGCGGCTGCGGCCGCGGTCCTTCCGGCGCACGCGGACACGGCCAACGGCAGTCGCCTCGTCCTCGTCAACACGCACACGGGCGAGGTGCTCGACACCGTGTTCCGGGACGCCGCGGGCTACCGCGCCGGGGAGCTCGGCCGGCTCGACTGGCTGCTCCGCGACTACCGCACGGGCGACGTGCTGCCGCTCGATGCGCGGCTCTTCGACCTCCTGAACGAGCTTGCAACCCGTGCGGGCGTCGACCCGCGCTACGAAGTCATCTCGGGCTATCGCTCGGGCGCGACCAACGCGATGCTGGTCGCGACGACGGACGGCGTCTCCTCGCGGAGCCTGCACATGGAAGGCAAGGCGATCGACGTGCGGCTCGCCGGGCTCCCGATCGAGCGCCTGCGCGACCTCGCACTCGCGAGGGCCGCGGGCGGCGTCGGCTATTATCCGGTCTCGGACTTCGTGCACCTCGACGTCGGCCGGGTGCGGAGCTGGTCGGGCTAGCGGAGGGAGGATTCGATGCCGAGCGCGTTCTGGCAGGCGGCGGGCCTGCTCGTGCTGTCCAACGTGTTCATGACGTTCGCCTGGTATGCGCACCTCAAGACGCTCGGCGGCAAGCCGTGGCTCGTGGCGGCGCTCGTGTCCTGGGGCATCGCGCTCGTCGAATACCTGTTCCAGGTCCCGGGCAACCGCATCGGCTACACGGTCATGAGCCTGCCGCAGCTCAAGATCCTGCAGGAAGTCATCACGCTCCTCGTCTTCGTGCCCTTCGTCGTGCTTTACATGAAGCAGGGCCTCAAGCTCGACTACCTCTGGGCGGGCCTGTGCATCGTGGGTGCGGTCTACTTCGTGTTCCGGAGCGCATGACAACCTCGATCCACCGGCGCGTCGACGCCCTGCGGGCGGGCCGCGACCCGGCCTTCGTCGCGCGCCTGTCCTCGGGCTGGGCCGTGCTCGGCGAGCGCCAGTTCCTCCCCGGCTACTGCCTGCTCCTGCCGGACCCGGTCGTGCCGACGCTGAACGCGCTGCAGGGCGGCGAGCGGGCCGCGTTCCTCGCCGACATGGCCTCGCTCGGCGACGCCGTGCTTGCGGTCACGCGGGCGCTTCGCATCAATTACGCGATCTACGGCAACGTCGACCCGGCGCTGCACGCACACGTGATCCCGCGGTTCGCGGACGAGGCACCGGCGCTCCGGCAGGCGCAGCCCTGGGCCTACGACTGGGATGCGGCGCCGGCCTTCGAGCTCGACCGGCACCGCGACCTGCGCGACCGCATCCATGCCGCGCTCGGCCACGCCCCATGAGCGCCATGGCATGAAAGTCGTCTACACGCCGCTGCACGCCCGCCACGACGGCGGGATGGAGATCCACCGCGGCGAGTTCGTGCCGACGTTCGAGATGCCGGCGCGTGCGGAGATGATCCGCGCGGCCGTCACGAGTGCGGGCCACGAGATCGTTGCGCCGCGCGACATCCCGGAATCGCGCGTCCTGCGCGTGCACGATCCGGCTTTCATCGAGTTCCTCCGCGGCGCCTGGGCGCGCTGGGAGGCGGAGGGCCGCGAGGGCTGCATGTTGCCGAGCGGCTTCCCCGCGCGCGGCCTGCGCCAGGACCGCGTGCCGGCCGGCATCAGCGGCGCCATGGGCTACTACTCGTTCGACTCGAGCTCGCCGATCGTGAAGGGAACGTGGGACGCGGCGCTCGCCGCGGCGCGCTCGGCGATGACCGCAGCGGCGATCGTCTCGGAGGGAGACCGCGCTGCGTTCGCGCTCTGCCGACCGCCGGGGCATCACGCCGGGCGGAGCTTCTACGGCGGATACTGCTTCCTCAACAACGCGGCCCTCGCCGCGCAATCCTTGCGCGACGAAGGCTGCGCCCGGGTCGCCATCGTCGACGTCGACTATCACCACGGCAACGGCACCCAGGAGATCTTCTGGGAGCGCGACGACGTCTTCTTCGTTTCGCTCCACGGAACGCCGGACACCGAATACCCGTACTACCTCGGTTACGCCGACGAGCGCGGGGCTGGTCGCGGCGAGGGATTCAACCTCAACCTGCCGATGGCGGAAGGCACGGGCTGGGACGGCTATTCGGCCGCGCTCGCGACCGCGCTCGACGCGGTGCGCAGGTTCCGGCCCGATGCGCTCGTCGTCTCGCTCGGCGTCGACACCTACGAGGCGGACCCGATCAGCGAATTCAAGCTGAAGACCGGCGACTACCCGCGAATCGGCGCGGCGCTCGCAGCGCTCGGCCGCCCGACGGTGCTCGTGCAGGAAGGCGGTTACGCGGTCGAGGAGATCGGCGTCAACGTCACCGGCGTCCTCGGCGCCTTCCCGTAGACTAGGCGCATGGCGGTCAGCAATGACTACCGCGATTTCGTCCTCGAACAGCTCGCGCCGGCCGGGCGCGTCACGTCGCGTGCCATGTTCGGCGGCGTCGGCCTCTACCTCGACGGCCTCTTCTTCGCCCTGATCGACGACGACACGCTGTTCTTCAAGACCGATCACGCCACGCGCAAGCGCTATGAAAGCGCGGGCTCGAAGGCGTTCTGTCCTTATCCGGACCAGCCGGAGCAGTCGATGGGATATTGGGCGGTGCCCGCCGAAGTGCTCGAGGACTCCGAAGAGCTCGCCGCCTGGGCGCGCGAGGCCATGGGCGTCGCGCTCGCCCGGAAGACCCGCCGGCCGGCCCGGCGACGCGTGAGCGCGCGCGGGCGCGGGAGCCGCCGATGAATGCGAGTCCCGAGGATGCGGGCCTCGCCTGGCGCCGCGACTGGGAGCCGCGCTTCCGGCAGTTCGTCGCGGACCAGCCCGGCGCGGACCCCGGCCATGGCCTGGTGCACCTCGAGCGCGTCGTGACGACGGCGCTCCGGCTCGCCGCGGAGGAGGGCGCGCGAATCGAAGTGGTATTGCCTGCCGCCTGGCTGCACGACTGCGTGCACGTCGCCAAGGATTCGCCGGACCGCGCCCGCGCCTCGCGGCTCGCCGCCGACCGTGCGCTCCGCTTTCTCGAGTCCGCCCGCTATCCGGCCGACGCATTGCCCGATGTGCGGCATGCGATCGAGGCGCACAGTTACTCGGCGGGCATCGCCCCGCGCACCGTCGAGGCGAAGGTCGTGCAGGATGCCGACCGGCTCGATGCGCTCGGCGCCATCGGCGTCGCGCGCTGCATCGCGGTCGGCGCCGCGCTCGGCCGTCCGCTCTACGGGACCGACGACCCCTTCTGCAGGTCGCGCGCGCCGGACGACCTCGGCGCTTCGCTGGATCATTTCTACGCCAAGCTGCTGAAGCTTGCGGGCACGATGCAGACCGGCGCCGGCCGCCGCGAAGCCGAGCGGCGCACGGCCTTCATCCGCGCCTTCATCGCGCAGCTCGAGTCGGAGATCGTCCCGTGAGCCGCGTGTCCGCGGGAGAGGCGCTCCGCAGGCTCCGCGAGGGCAACGCGCGCTTCGCGACGAACGCGCGGGGCACCGGCACGCTCATCACCGCCGCGCGCCGCGCCAAGCTGACCGCAGCACAGGAGCCCTTCGCGATCGTGCTCGGCTGCTCCGACTCGCGCGTGCCGGTCGAACTCGTCTTCAACCAGGGCCCGGGGGACCTGTTCGTCATTCGCGTCGCGGGCAACATCGTCGCGCCGTCCCTGATCGGCAGCGTCGAGTTCGCGGCGGACCGCTTCGGCACGCGGCTCGTGGTGGTGCTGGGCCATGCGTCCTGCGGCGCGATCGCGGCGACCATCGAGGAGCTGCACCGGCCGACGCCGAACCCGTCGCCGAACCAGCGCGCCATCGTCGACCGGATCCGGCCCGGCGTCGAGCGAGCCGTCGCGAATCACGCAGACGAGGGCGCGCTCGCCGTCGAGCACGCGGCGATGACCGCGAACGTGCGTGCTTCCGTCGATCAGCTGCAGCACGGCTCGCGGATCATCGAAGGCCTGATCGCGAGCGATGGCCTCGTCGTGACCGGCGCCTGGTACTCGCTCGAGACCGGAAAGGTCGAGTTCCTGGACGGACCGTTACCGGCTTAGCGCCGCCGTGAATGTCGCGGCATCCACGTTGCCGCCCGAGAGGACGATGGCGACGGTGCGGCCCGCGATCGGCAGCTTGCCGGCGAGCACGGCGGCGAGTCCCACGGACCCACCCGGCTCGACGACGAGCTTGAGCTGCCGGAACGCCCGCGCCATGGCCGTCTCAACCTCTTCGTCGCTGACGGTCAGGGCGCCGGCGAGCAGCCTGCGGTTGATGGCGAAGGTGAGCCGGCCCGGCGGCGAAATCTGCAGTGAATCGCAGATCGAGCGTGCTTCCGGCGGATTGGGGAGCGGCTTGCCCGCGGCGAGCGACCGCCGGGTGTCGTCGAAAGCCTCGGGCTCGACGGCGAACAGGGCGGCCGTCGGCGCGAGTGCACGCACGGCAACCGCCGTGCCGGCCATGAGTCCGCCGCCGCCCGTCGGCACGAGGACGAGGTCGGGCGTCACGCCTTGCTCGGCCGCCTGCTGGATCAGCTCGAGCCCCACCGTGCCCTGGCCCGCAATGATGTGCGGGTCGTCGTAGCTCGGCACGAGCGTTGCACCGCGCTCGGCGACGATCTTGCGCGCGATTTTCTCGCGGTCCTCGGTGAATCGGTCGTAGAGCACGACTTCGGCGCCGAATGCGCGCGTGTTCTCGAGCTTGATGGCGGGCGCATTGGAGGGCATCACGATGGTCGCCGGGATGCCGAGCATCTTTGCCGCTGCGGCGACGCCCTGGGCGTGGTTGCCGGAAGAAAACGCGACGACGCCGCCTCTACGCTGCCCGGCATCGAGCAGGACCAGGCGGTTGTACGCGCCGCGGAATTTGAACGAGCCTGTGCGCTGGAGCGCTTCGACCTTGAACAGCAGGCGTGCCCCCGTCAGCTCGTCGAACGGCGTCCCGGCAAGCAGGGGCGTGCGACGCGCGACGCCGGCAAGCCGGCTCGCGGCGGCCTCGACCTCCGCAAGGCCGGGCAAGGCGGGACATTCGTGCGAGTCGTTCACCGGGTGCTATGGTAGCCGCATGCAGGGGACCTTGCGCACGGCGCATCTCGTCGTCGGCGCGATCGCAATTGTCGCGTTCCTGATCACCGGGATGCTGATGAACGCACACCAGCCGCCGGTCATGCAGATGGACTGGGACCAGCGGCTGCTCTTCAACTCGCGGCACATCTACCTGATGGCCGCGGGTCTCGTGAACCTGGCGCTCGGGACCCGCTACGGGCTGCCGGCTTCGAGGGCGCGGCAGGCTGCCGCCATCTTCGGCTCGCTGCTCGTCTTCGCGAGCACGGTGATGCTCTTCTTTGCATTCTTTGCCGAGCCGATGGCCGGCCGCTGGCCCGGCCGGCTGAGCGGCTTCGGGCTCTTCGCGCTGTTCGGTGGCGTGCTGCTGTACGTGTTGGCGAGCCTTCACCGGAAACCGGTGCCGTCATGACCGACCCGATCTGGATGCCCTGCGCCGCGCTCGTGGGGCTGACGGCGCTCGTCTGGGTGAAGCTCTACGTGGACCGCCTCGGCGAGATGCGGGCGCGCGGCGTCGCGCCGCAGGCGCTCTCGACCGCGCGCGCAGCGGCCGGGCAGCTCGATAGCACGCAGGCCGCGGACAACTTCCGTAATCTGTTCGAAATTCCGGTCCTGTTCTATCTCCTCTGCGTGGCGCTCGCGCTGAATGGCGGCTCGACGCCGGCCTTTGTCGCGGCGGCCTGGGGATACGTGGGCCTCCGAGTCCTGCACAGCCTGATCCACGTCACGTACAACCGCGTGGTCCACCGGTTTCTCGTCTACGTGGCGAGCACGCTGCTCCTGTTCGGGATGTGGGCGGCGTTCATCGCAAAGATCGCTGCATGAGCGGATTCGAGGGCCGCTGCCTCTGCGGGGCCGTACGCTTCGCGGTGACGCCGCCGACGCTCTTCTTCGCGCATTGCCACTGCCGCTGGTGCCGCGAGGCGCATGGGGCGGCCTTCGTGAGCTGGGTCGGCGCGGCCGAGGAGCGCTTTCGCTACCTGCCGGGTTCCGCACAACCCACGTGGTACCAGTCCTCCCCGCAGAGCCGGCGGGGCTTCTGCCCGAAGTGCGGCACGACGCTGTTCTTCACCTCGACGGTCTGTCCCGGGGAGATTCACGTCGCGCGTCCCGCGATCCCGGGACCGATCGACCGCGACCCGCAGTGCCACGTGTTCTACGACCAGCACGCCGAGTGGGCCGAGATGAGCGACGCGCTGCCGCGCTACGCGACCGACGACCCGGGGCTCGCGAAATTCAAGGCCGTGGAGCGGCCGGACTGAGCGCCGCAAAGCTCTCGACCGGCTCCGAGCAGACCGGCCCGCGGCACACGTAGGCGACGGTCCGGCCGCGCGGCGTCTTGCTCGCGAGCGCTTCGGGCAGCCCGGTCGCGCCCGACGGGATCGCGATGACCATGCGGCGCGGCGCGTACGCACTGCCGAGCGCCGCCTGCCACTCGCCGAGCTCCGGGCCGCTTCCGCGAACCACCACGATCTCGGCGGGCGCGAGGAACTCGTCGAGCGCGTTGAGCAATGCGGCATGGTGCTCCGGCGCGCGCGCGAGAGACGGGAAGCCGCCGCGGACCGCGGCCTCCGCGGCGTCGAGATAGCGCGCTTCGCCCGTCAGCCAGCCGAGGCGCGCAAGCGCTTGTGCGGCAACGCCGTTCCCCGAGGGCGTGGCGTCGTCCACATAAGCTTTCGGCCGGTAGAGCGGCGGGTCCCGGCCCGAGGCCGTGAACCAGAAACCCCCGAGCTCGCGGTCGGCGAAGTCCGCCAGGAGGCGCTCCGCGATTTCGAGCGCGAAACCGAGGTCCTCAGTGCGAAACCGCGACTGCAGCGACTCGAGGAGGGCATCGAGCAGGAAGGCGTGGTCGTCGAGGTAGGCCGGGTGACGGGCCGCGCCGTCCTTCCAGCTGGCATAGAGCCGGCCGCCGCGCCAGCAGTGGCTGCGCAGGAAGTCAATCGCCTGCTGCGCGGCTTCGGTCAGCTCCGGCGCCGCGAGATGTCGACCGGCAATTGCGAGGCCGCGGATCATGAGGCCGTTCCAGGCCGTCAGGATCTTGTCGTCGAGGCCGGGGCGGACGCGCGTGCCGCGCTCGGCCAGGAGTTTCGCGCGCGCCGCGTCCAGCAACGACCGGGCCTGCGCCTCGGGGAGGCCCAGTTCGCGCGCGACCTCCGGGAGCGCGACGAATCCGTGCAGGTGCCACGCACCCTCGAAATTCGGCTCGCGGTCGAGGCCGAAACGCCGTGCCAGCACGCGGTACTCGCTGGGCGTGAGCAGCTTCTCGATCTCCCCGCGCTGCCAGACGTAGAAGCGCCCCTCATGACCTTCCGAGTCCGCGTCGAGCGCGGCGTGAAAGGCGCCCCCGAATGCGCGCATCTCGCGCAGCGCCCAGCCCGCGGTTTCAAGCGCCGCGTCGCGAAGCCGCGCATCGCCCGTTGCGACGAACGCCTGCGCGAGGAGCGCGAGCAGTGGTCCGTTGTCGTACAGCATTTTCTCGAAGTGCGGGATCATCCAGAACGGATCGACGGAGTAGCGGCAGAAGCCGCCGCCCAGCTGGTCGAAGATCCCGCCTTCCGACATGCGGCGCAGCGTCAGCACCGCCATGTCGAGCGCATCGCTGTCCGCGACCGGGCCGGCGGACGTCGCCGCCCAGGCGCGCAGCAGGAACTCGATCGAGGCCGCGTGCGGAAATTTCGGCGCCGGCCCGAAGCCGCCATATCGCGGGTCGAAGCTCATCGCGAGCTGCTGGCGCGCGCGCTCGAGCGGCTCGCGGGTGGGCGCTTCGCCCGGATTCGCGGCCGGAGGAAGGAGCTCGCCGAACACGCCTCGCAACGCCGCGTTCTGCGTCGCGACGCTCGCGCGCTCGTCGCGGTAGAAGCCGGCGACCCGCTCGAGGAGGTCGGCGAAGGCCGGCATGCCGTAGCGCGGGCGGTCGGGAAAGTACGTGCCGCCGAAGAAGGGCGTGAGGTCGTCCGGCGCGAGGAACAGGGTGAGCGGCCAGCCGCCGCCGCGCTGCGTGAGGAGCTGGTGCGCGAGCTGGTAGACCTTGTCGAGGTCGGGGCGCTCCTCGCGATCGACTTTCACGTTGACGAAGAGCCGGTTCATCACGGCGGCGGTCGCTTCATCCTCGAAGGACTCGTGCGCCATCACGTGGCACCAGTGACATGCAGAGTAGCCGATCGACAAGAGGATCGGGCGGTCCAGCTCCCGCGCCTTTGCGATCGCGTCCGGTCCCCAGGGATACCAGTCGACCGGATTCGCCGCGTGCTGCAGGAGGTAGGGGCTCGTTTCGTCCGCGAGCCGGTTGCGCGGCCCCGCGGGTGGTTCGCCGTGCATGGACGCCGCCGCGGTCGGTTAGAATTGCGTTCACTATAGCCACCGCGCTGCGTCCCCGCATGTCGAGCACACCTGAGCCCGCCGCCGCGGCGGCAACGAGCCTGCCGCCGCTCGCGCTGAAGCCGCGGGAAGAGCGCCGCCTGCAGGCGGGACACCTCTGGATTTTTTCCAACGAAGTCGACGTCGATGCGACGCCGCTCACCGCGTTCACGCCGGGCGACATCGTGCAGGTGCGCTCGAGCGGAGACCGCTTCCTCGGCTACGCCTATGTCAATCCGAGGTCGCTCATCAGCGCGCGCGTGCTGGGGCGCGACCCCGACTATCCACCCGGCAAGTCGCTGCTCGTGCACCGGTTGAAGGTCGCGCTCGCACTCCGCAAGCGGTTCCACGTCGAGCCGTTCTATCGCCTCGCTTTCGGCGAAGGCGACCTGCTGCCCGGCCTCGTGGTGGATCGCTACGGTGACGTGCTGGTCGCGCAGGCGGCGACGGCCGGCATGGACGCGATGAAAGGCGATATCGAGGAAGCCCTCGTCAAGGTCGTCGCGCCGAAGGGGCTCCTCTGGAAGAACGACTCGCCGATGCGCGAGCTCGAGGGTCTCGAGCGCGGCGTTGCGACCGCGTTCGGCACGGTTCCCGACTACGTCGACGTGCCCGAGGGCGGCGTGAACTTCCACGTGCCGCTCGCGGCGGGCCAGAAGACCGGCTGGTACTTCGACCAGAGCGCCAACCGTGCGCTCGTCGCTCGCCACGCGGCCGGCACGCGCGTGCTCGACATTTTCAGCTATGCCGGCGCATTTGCGCTGCAGGCGAAGCGCGCCGGCGCCGCGGCTGTAACCTGCGTCGATTCCTCGAAGGCGGCGCTCGAGGCGGCCTCGGCGACGGCCGACGCCAACGGCCTCGCGGTCGAACTGCTCGAAGGCGACGCCTTCGAGACGCTCGAATCGCTCGCCGCCGGGCGCCGCCGATTCGACGTCGTGGTCGTCGATCCGCCGGCTTTCATCAAGCGCAAGAAGGACCATCCGAAGGGACTCGCGGCGTACCGGCGGATCAACCAGCTCGCGATGCAGCTCATCGACCGCGACGGCCTCCTGATGTCCTGCTCCTGCTCGTACCACCTCGCTCCGGGCGAGCTCGTCGACGCGGTCCAGCGCGCGGCGCGGCACCAGGGCCGCTTTGCGCAGCTGGTCGCCGTCGGCGGCCAGGCGCCGGACCATCCCGTGCATCCCGCGATCGACGAGACCCGGTACCTGCGGGCCTTCCTGTTCCGCGTCAGCAGCGGATGATCGCCTACCCCGACATCGACCCGATCGCGTTCTCGATCGGCCCTGTCCAGGTGCACTGGTACGGCCTCATGTACGTCGTCGGCTTCATCGCCGGCTGGTGGCTCGCGCGCCGCCGGGCGGCGACGCCCGGCTCGACCTGGAAGGCGGTGGACGTCGACGACCTCATCTTCTTCGCGGCGGTCGGCGTGATCCTCGGAGGCCGGCTCGGCTGGATCCTCGTGTACGGCTTCGACACGATCCGCGCGGACCCGCTCAACATCATCCGTGTGTGGCAGGGCGGCATGTCCTTCCACGGCGGCCTCGTGGGCGTCATGGCCGCCGTGGCGCTCTTCGCGCGGCGGCGCGGCCGGAACATCGCGGACGTCTTCGACTTCACCGCGCCGCTGCCGGCGATCGGGCTCTGCGCCGGGCGCATCGGCAACTTCATCAACGGAGAGCTCTGGGGCAAACCGACGGACCTGCCCTGGGGCATGCCGGTCAAGGGCGAAGTCCTGCATCCTTCTCAGCTGTACGAGGCGGCGCTCGAAGGGGTCGTGATGTTCGTGATCCTCTGGTGGTTCACGTCGACCCCGCGGCCGCGGCTCGCACCCGCGGGTCTTTTCCTGGCGCTGTACGGGACCTTCCGCTTCGTCATCGAATTCGTCCGCGTGCCCGACGCGAACATCGGCTACCTGGCCTTCGGCTGGCTGACGATGGGACAGCTCCTGTCGCTGCCCGTGCTCGTCACCGGCCTTGCAATGCTCGGATGGGCGTACACTCGTCGCCAGCCTTCCGGAAACTACGCCTGAGATGCACGCCTATCTCGAGCTGATGCGCCAGATCCGCGACCACGGTGCATGCAAGACGGACCGCACGGGCACGGGCACCCTCTCGATCTTCGGCGCGCAGCTGCGGTTCCCGCTCGCTGACGGCTTCCCGCTCGTCACGACGAAGCGCATCCACGTGAAGTCCGTGATCGAGGAGCTCCTCTGGTTCCTGCGCGGCGAGACGAACGTCCGCTCGCTGCAGGAGAAGGGCGTCCGGATCTGGAACGAATGGGCGGACGAGCGGGGCGAACTCGGACCGGTCTACGGCCGCCAGTGGCGTGCCTGGGCGACGGCGGACGGCCGCCACGTGGACCAGGTCGCGCGCGTCATCGAGCAGCTTCGCACCGACCCGGACTCGCGGCGGATCATCGTGAGCGCCTGGAACGTCGGCGAGCTCGAGCAAATGGCGCTCGCACCCTGCCACTGCTTCGTGCAGTTTCACGTCGCGGACCGAAAGCTCTCCTGCCAGGTCTACCAGCGCAGCGCCGACGTCTTCCTCGGCGTGCCGTTCAACATCGCGTCCTACGCGCTCCTGACGCACATCCTCGCGCAGCAGGCGGACCTCTCGGTCGGCGACCTCGTCTGGACCGGCGGCGACTGCCACCTGTACCTCAACCATCTCGCGCAGGCGGACGAGCAGCTCGCGCGCGAGCCGCTGTCCCTTCCGACGCTCGCGCTGCTGCGGCGGCCCGCGGATGTCGCGGACTACCGCTACGAGGACTTCCAGCTCCTCGGCTACGAGCCGCTCGCCGCGATTCGCGCGCCGGTCGCGGTCTGAGCGGGCCGCGTGGCGCGCGATGCGGTCGCGGTCGTCGCGATGGCCGACAACGGCGTCATTGGCCGCGGCAACGGGCTGCCCTGGCACCTGCCGGACGACCTGAAGCGGTTCAAGGCGCTCACGACGGGCCACTCGATCCTGATGGGACGCCGGACCTGGGATTCGATCGGCAAGCCCCTGCCGGGCCGGCGCAACCTCGTGCTGACACGGGACCGCGCGTGGCGCGCGCGGGGCGCCCTGCCGGTACATTCGCTGGAGGAAGCTCGCGCGTGCGCCGACGGCGCGACGCTCTTCGTGATCGGCGGTGCCGAGGTCTTCTCGCTCGCCTGGCCGATGGTAGGGCGGCTCGAGCTCACCGAGGTGCACGCGATGCCGGAGGGAGACGTTCGCCTTTCAGGATTCGACCGTCGCGACTGGCGCGAGGTCTCGAGAATCGAGCATGCGGCGGACGAACGGCATGCCGCGCCGTTCAGCTTCGTAACGCTCCTCAGGGAGCGTTGACGGTCAGCGTTGCCTGGCCGAGCACGCGCCCCGCGGCGCGCAGCTCGAGGCGGATCGGAGGCGAGCCTGAAAATTCCAGCACGCGCACGTGGCGACCGGCCAGGAGCTGAATCCCGACCTCGTCGCCCGCGGCCGTGACGGATGCGTCGTCCGCGCTTCCCGCGAGCGACGTCGCCGACGGGTCGATCTTCACGGCGAGCTCGCCGGGTGTCGCGGCCGACGATGCGATCTCCAGGTGCAGGATTTCGCCGTCGCTCCGGAGCGTGGCGTCGACTTCAATTCCTTCGGCCCGAAGCGATGCATGACGCTCCGCCGCCGCGACGGCCAGATCCTTGCCCGCGCTGACCGAGCCTTGCAACGCCTCGCCTGTTTGGCGCCCGTCGCTGACGTAGTAGGCGGCACCGACGACGAGGAGCCCGCCCACGAAAGCCGCGGCGATCCGGTAGGTCGAAAGCCGGTTCCAGCGGCCGGGCGCCTCGCGTGGCCGCGCCGGTCCCGTGATCACCACGTCGCGCAGGCCCGCCGGCGGCTCGGCTGCCGGAATGTCGCGCAGGAGCTGGTCGGTGCGCTGCAGCTGGCCGTGGAGGCGCCGGGCTTCAGGATCCTGCAGGAGGAGGCGGGCCAGCTCAGCCCGTTCGGCGGCCGAGAGGGCGCCGTCGAGGTCCGCCTGGATCAGGTCACGGAGGCGGTCGTTCGGAGCGCTCACAGCACGCCTCGCGTGGCGAGCCGGTCCTTGAGGAGCTGGCGCGCGGTGTAGAGGCGCGACTTCACCGTCTTCACGTCGATGTCGAGGATCTCCGCCATGGCCTCGTAGTCGCGCTCGACGAAGTATTTCAGAACGATCACGGCGCGATGCTCCGGCTTGAGGCGCTCGATCGCGTCGAGCACGACGCCCCGGACCTGGTTGCCGTCCAGGAGATCCGGCGGCCCGGCGTCCTCCGTCGGGAGGCGCTCGTCAAGGGGCTCCATGCCGCGCGTGCGCGCGCGCGTGCGCAGGACATTGAGCGATTCGTTGATCGCCATCCGGTAGATCCAGCTGTAGAACTTGTATCGCGGGTCATAGCTCGAGAGGTTCTGCCAGGCCTTTAAAAAGACGGTCTGGGCGATGTCGCGGGCATCCTCCGGGTCGCGCAGCATCCTGAGCGCGACGTTGTAAACGGGCTTCTCGTACTCGGCCACGAGCCCGGCGAAAGCGTGGGTATCGCCTGCCAGGCAGGCACGGACCCTCGCCGCGTCGACGTTCTCGCCCATATGAAATACACGTAAGGGCCCAACAGGTTGGCAGGGCTTGGCGGGCGACCCCCGCTGCCCCGAACCTGCTCCGCTGTGGCCCAAATCCCTTACCATCCCCGTGGCGGCGTGCGGCGGTGGCCGGCTTGATGGGCCACTGTAGCCTCGGTCCGCGGCATGCCACAAGCGGAGCGGGCTTGTGGCAGCGATCCGGCCTGATAACAGGGGAGCGGCCAGACTCTTGACCATGTCGACATTCCTGCAGGCTGTCGGGGTCGCCATGATTCCGTCGGTGGTATGGGGTTGGTTCTTCGTTTCACGCAATCCCGAGTCCCGCCAGTTGGTCGTCGTGACCTTCCTCCTGGGCACCCTGGCCGTGGTTCCCCTGCTGCTTTTCATGGCGGGCCTCGGGATCCAGCTCAAGACCTACGAGGCGGTGGCGACCCAGGCCGTCAGCGGGTACTCCCTGCGGCAGGCGCTGGGCCTGCTGGCTTTCCTCGCGGCCGTCGCGCTGGTGCTGGTCGGCGTCTTCAAGCTGTTTCACATGATTGCGCGCCGGGTCCGGCGGCATTCCCTGCGCTTCGGCGCGATGCTGCTCGCCGCTGGCCTTCTCCTGGCGGCGACTCTCAGCTACCAGCAGCTTCGCGCGAGCCTCGGCGCGCTCGCCGCGCCGCTCACGGACGTGTTCCATTTCCTCGTGGTCTTCTCGCTGTTCATGTTCCTCCTGGAACGGCTGTCCGCGCGGACCGTCGCCAACGTCGCGGTCGCGACCCTCGCCGCCATCCTCGTACTCGTGTCAGTCAATGCGGGCACCGCATTCGAAATGGGCGGCGGTTCCGAGCTCAGCTCGATTTCAACGATCTTCAGCCTGCCATTCGAGCTCGACCTCGTGCAGCAGGACAGCCTGACGCTGCGGATCCTGGACTTCATGCAGGTCTACGTGACCTTCGCGGTGACGGCGATCAGCACGCTCCTCGTGGTCGCGCTGGTTCACCTGATCTACCTGCTTCACGAGAACCGCTGGATCAAGCTGCTGCACGGTTTCTCGCTCGCCTTTTTCGCCTTTCCGTTCCTGTCCTGGGCCGCGGGAAGCGTCAGTCCCGACCTGCCGCTGGCGGGCGTGGTCCACTCCGCGCCACCGGGCGTCGAGATCGCGTGGTACGCCAACATCCTCTTGCTCGCCGCCCTTTCCGTGTGGTCGGTCATCATGTTCGTCCGCCAGTCGGGCTCAGCGGCGGTCGAGCTCTTCACCGGCCTCTATGAGGAGCCCCTGAACTTCGTCGGGGTCGGCCTGTTCCTGACGATGTTCATCTCGCTGTTTCACTGGCTCGGGCTGCCGGTTGCCGCCTTCAGCCTCATCTTCCTGGCGTTCGCCGAAGAGTATTCGAAGCACCTCATCGTCCGCTTCACCGACGACGACAGCATCCGGTCGCTCAACGACTCGATCGAGTTCTCCATCATCGTCGGACTCGCGTTCGCCTTCGCAGAGAACGTGCTCCTGTATTTCCCCCGGCTGCTGGCCGAGGGCGACACCCCGACGCTGCTCCTGCGCTCGGTGCTGACCGTGCTGATGCACGCGGTCGCCTCCGGCATCCTCGGTTATTTCTACGGGCTGGCCCACTTCTCGGCCGAGGAAGTCCGCCGCGGACACGGGGGAAGGGGAACCCTGTACCGGTGGCTGCACCGGGTCTTCCTGTTCCGGCGGGAAAGCCTCTACCACGAAGCCAAGATGTTCGAGGGCCTCGTCCTCGCGGGCGCGTACCACGCGGCGTTCAACCTCGCGGCGGCCCAGGGCCTCGTCACGACGATGCTCGTCCTGGTCGGCGGAGGCTGCGCGTTCCTCTACTACCTCCTGGGCCTCAAGGCGAACCGGGAGAAAATGGGCGGGATATCGCGGGCACGCGTCCACGATACCTACGTGCGGCGGCTGAAGAGGCGGACGAGCTAGAGAATCTTGAGCGAGAGCATCCACTCTTCGTCGAGCTTGCGGCCATCCTCGAAGCCGGCCGCGTACCCGAATGACAGGGTCATGTTCAAACGGCTCATCACCGTGAACCGAAGGTCGACCTGCGTGCCGGCGTTATAGACGGTCCGGCGCCCGGACCCGTCGGCCGGCCTCGCCGCGAGCGCGCCGACGAAGATGGCCGGCCGCGCCCAGTCGAGGAAAAAGCCCGGAGAACCGATCTCCTCGAACCGGACCGGCGGCAGGTTCCACTCCAGCACGCTCTTGCCGAAGTCGCGGCCGGCGAGCGCGTCGATCTCGAAGCCCGGGAAGCTGTCGTACTCCCGGTAGCGCTTGACCTCGCCGTCGTCGACGTAGTTGTTGCCGAATCCGCCGAAGTAGAAGCTCGCGAGGCTGTTTTCGCGATTGCCGTCGGCGATGCCGGCGGAGTTGTACAGCCACACGGACGAATTCTTCAGCGGAAGCGCGAAGCCGAAATCGAGGCCGCCGCGGAACCTCGACACCGTGTCGCCGCCGGCCTGGTCGACGTTGGCGGCGAGCGCCCACCGGTAGCCCTTTTCATGGTCCACGGAGCCCTGTGAGCTGCGGGTGTCCGTGTACTCGAGCTTGGTCTCGCCCGAGACGATGTCGCTGAAGTCGGTCGGCACGTTCTGGTTGAGCGGCAGCGTGTCGAGCCCGGTGAAATAGGCGCCCAGGATCGACAGGTCGAGCCTGCGCGGGTCGTCGAAGATGAGCGCCTTCTTGTACTCGCCCAGGAACGCGTCGCCCTTGCGGCTGCGCTTGGTGGGACCGAACAGGTCGTAGAAATACGCGCCGTTGTGCCAGTACTCCCAGCGCCACTCCGGCGTCTCGTACCGCAGGTTGACATGCGGCTTCTCTTCCGAGGGCAGCTCGTCGTCCACCGAGTAGCTGGCGGAAATATCGAACCGGTTCAACTGCGCGGGGTCCGCGAAGCGCATGTGATAACCGAGCGCAACGGAGTCCTTGTACCCCTCGACGACCGGATAGCCGTCCCCGTATTCGAGCTCGCGCATCGGCCGGTACTTGCCGCGGTGCGTGATCATCGGCTCGAGGTCGACATCCCCGGGCGGGCCGACGACCCACGTCTTGACCACCGGGTGCTTGCTCGCGAGCTGCGTGCCGAGGAAGTCGATGGCGCTGACGTCCGCCAGCGGCTTCGGATCGATGATCGTCGGCGCGAAGCCGTCGCCCGTGTATTCCTGCACCACCAGCGTGCCATCCGCCATCGGGATCGGGCGGAAGAAACCGGTCTCCGCGTTGCTGACCGCCTCGAGCTCGCCGGTCGCGGGTTCGAAGCGGAATATGTTGGAAACGCCGGTGTAGTAGGAGCTGCCGTACAGGTACCGGCCATCGCGCGTGAATACGAAGCCCTCGGGAATGGCCTGGCCGAAATCCTGGCGGGCAAAGGGCTCCACCTTGCCGGCCTCAAGGTCTGCCCTGCGAAACACGTTGAGGAGCTGCTTGCCGTCGATCGTCCCGACCGACATGGAAAGCATGGATCCGTCCGCCGACACGTCGAGCTCGAAAGGCACGTCGCCGTAGGGCCAGGTGTAGACCTGGTTCCAGCTGGTGTAAGGGTAGGGGATGCGCACGAGGGTCACGTAGCCGTTGAGCGTCCGCAGTCCCCACAGCGAGCGGTCCGACTCGTCGAAGCAGATGTCTCCGATGCGCGCGTCCCTGAGCAGCATGCGCGCATGGCCGGTGTCGACGTCCACCGCCATCAGGTCGCGCCAGGAGTCGTAGTTGTCATCGGTGTAGAACAGCGTCCGGGTGGCCGGATCGAAGGCGGTCGACGACACGCGAAACTTCATCGGCCCCTTCATGTCGACGAGCTTGCGGATGCCGCCGTCCTTCATCGACACCACGCCGGCGTAGGCGACGACGCCGGGATACTGGAAGGCACCGATTATCGAATCCGACTTCGCGTCGTAGAAGGAGCGCGACACGGAGCCGAGCGCCTGGTGCGTGACGCGGCGGCCGCTCGTGATCGGGTGCTCGCGCACCCGGCGCAGGTTGGCCGCCTGGAACTCATGCTCCCACGCGATCCACTCGTCCCAGGCGGTCTCGAGCGGCTTGCCGAATACCTGGGCGAACTGGCGCGAGTAGTACGCCTCGCTCCCTTCGCCGCGCTTCAGCCATTCGACGACGGACTCCGGCGAATAGGTGTACGCCAGGTAGGTGTCGAACCGGGTCCCGTACAGGTAGGCATTGGTCATCGTCTGGAAATCCGTGTTGACGCCCTTGGATACCAGACCGAGGTTGCTGTAGAAATGCGCGTCGTCGCGGACCATCGCGCGGAACACCATCTCGTCGAAGGCGCCCTGGGCACGGCCGATGCCGCCCGCCATCCAGGTCTCCATGAATGTCGCCGCGCCCTCGAAGTACCAGCGCGGCGCGCTGAGGCGCGGCACCGTGAGGTAGTTGTAGAGGATCGACTCCGGGTGCTCCTGCGACGCGGCGGGCTTGCCGCCGAAGAACTTCCGCCAGGCCCGGTCGCGCGAGTTGGCGACGTCGCCGTTCGCGACATGCACGGTTTCGTGGTTCATCAGCGAGTACATGCGCTCGCTGCTCGGCATCGTCTCCAGCGTACGGCTCGGGGGAGCGACGTACACGATGATGCCGTTGTGGGGTGCGGAGCCGGCGCTCGCGTTTCCGTAGTCCGCGAGGTCGTTCATCAGCACCATGGTCCTTTCGGACGGCGTCCACTCGAAGACCCGCTTCTGGAACTGCAGCGAGTTATAGAAGCTCTTGGCGACGAGGGGCGTCAGGTAGGTCTGGAACGGATCGAGGTAGAGCAGCTGGAGATCGTCGGTATCGAGCTCGTCCAGCACGAAGGAAGCGGCGCGCACCGGTTCCGCAACGAGCAGTGCGGCGAGCCACAGGCTCGCGATGATGCCTGACGAAGAAAGGGCCGCCGGCGCGTGCGCAGGCGGCCCTGTGAGCTTCAGCATTCCAACGTTAGGCCGACTATCTTGACTGCGAGGCGGCCTTCATCGCGTCGCTCGCGAGCGCCGAGCGGAACTGGTCGCTGGCGAGCGCCGAGCGGAACTGGTCGTTCGCCATCGCCTGCTTGAAGCCGTCGCTGGCGAGCGCCTGCTTGAAGCTATCGCTGGCGAGCGCATTGCGGAACTGGTCGCTGGCGAGCGCATTGCGGAACTGGTCGCTGGCGAGTGCGCCGCGGAACTGGTCGCTGGCCATGGCCTGCTTGAAGCCGTCGCTGGCGAGCGCACTGCGGAACTGGTCGCTCGCGAGTGCGCCACGGAACTGGTCGCTCGCGAGTGCGCCGCGGAACTGATCGCTGGCCATCGCCTGCTTGAAGCCGTCGCTGGCGAGCGCCCCGCGGAACTGGTCGCTGGCCAACGCGTTCTTGAAGCCGTCATTCGCCATCGCCTGCTTGAAGCCATCGTGGCCCATGGCCTGCTTGAAGCCATCGCTGGCCATCGCTTGCTTGAAGCTGTCGCTGGCCATCGCTTGCTTGAAGCCGTCGCTGGCCAGGGCCTGCTTGAAGCTGTCGCTGGCGAGCGCCTGGCGGAACTGGTCGCTGGCGAGCGCCTGGCGGAACTGGTCGCTGGCAAGGGCTTGCTTGAAGCCGTCGCTGGCGAGCGCCTGCTTGAAGCCATCGCTGGCCAAGGCCTGTCTGAAGCTGTCACTGGCGAGCGCCTGCTTGAAGCCGTCGCTGCCAAGCGCCTGACGGAACTGGTCATTGGCCAGGGCCTGCTTGAAGCCGTCGCTGGCCATGGCCTGCTTGAAGCCGTCGCTGGCG
>DATJFN010000002.1:0-2781 GCA_035495635.1 Steroidobacteraceae bacterium
GGAGCCGCGCGGCGACGAGCGCGATGCCCAGGCCGTGCAGGAGGTAGGTCGAGAAGCGACTGAGCTCGAGCATCGCCATCATGACGAGGATCAGCGGCACGTACTCCGCGAAGTTGCCGTGGCCGCGCACCCGGCGCTGCAGCCGCGCGTCGCCGCCGTCGCCCAGGCTGGCGACGCCGTGCCTGAGCGAGGACACGCGCAAGCTGAGAACGAAGAACAGGATCGCGAGGATCCCCGCGTAAATCGGCGTGACGATCATGGCTGCCTCCCCTGGGTTCACTTCGGCCGCGGCTCGCGGATTCTAGACCGGGCGGCGACGAGCTTGCCCGCGCGCTGCAGGCGCACCGCCTCGACCAGCGTGCTCGCCGCGCCGCGCACCTCCTCATGCAGCGCCCGGTCGCGGTCGAGCGCGAGATGGCTCGTGGCATACGGCTCGTAGTAGCCGATGTAGCGGTCGATCGTCGCCGCGGCGCCCGCCTGAACGAGCGCCATGTCGTGCAGCCAGTCGGTGAGCGAGCGGCGCAGGATATCGGCTCCCTCGGTGTCGCCGTGCACGACCACGGAAAAAAGCCGTCCCGCGAGGTGGCGCGGGTAGTCCCAGCCC
Organism: Steroidobacteraceae bacterium; assembly: GCA_035495635.1. GTDB lineage: Bacteria > Pseudomonadota > Gammaproteobacteria > Steroidobacterales > Steroidobacteraceae > SCUD01. The sequence continues at coordinate 605 of DATJFN010000002.1, forward strand.
TTGAGCTCGAGCGCCTTGGCCTTCCTCGGGTCCTTGCCGCCGGTCGACGTCGGATCCGGGTTGCCGCCGTCGGCGCACACCAGCCGGTCGATCATGAGCTTGAGCACGCTCGGCGCCTGGTACCAGTAGACCGGGCTCACGATCATGACCCCATGTGCCGCGGCCCAGCGCGGGTAGATCTCGTTCATCCAGTCGCTCACCTGGCCCATCGCATGGTTCGGGTAGCACGAGCAGGGCCAGTGGCAGAGCGGCATCGCGGTCGACACGCAAGCCTTGCAGGGCAGGATCTGCCTGCCGTACTGCGCGGTGAGCAGGCTGAGGTCGAGAAAATCGCACTCGAAGCCGCGCGCGGCCTCGATCACCTCGCGCGCCATGCCGGCGAGGCGGAACGTCTTCGACATCTCCCCCGGACAGGTCTGGTCGTGGCGCGCCGCGCCGCAGACGAGCAGGATGCGCGAGCGGCTCTGCGGATCCCGGCGGCGCCCCTCGGCGAGGCGGATCTGCTTTCGCGTCTCCAGCCACTCGATCGGCAGCTCGAACCCGGGGTCGGCGAATCCCCGGCCGGCTTTGCGCTTGCGCGGGCTCTTGCGGTACTCGTCGTAGTTCTTCCAGGCGACCTCGAGCACCCGGTCGAGCTCGCCGCGCACCGCGTCGAAGGCCGGGTCGTAGAAGCGCTCGGCAAGGCGACGCTTGAATTCCGCGAGCGGAATCTGCACGCTGCCCTGGCCTTTGCGGGGTTTGGGAACAGCCACTGTTGCCTCCTAGCCGAGCGAGTCGAAACCCGGAATTCTAGTGCGTGACGATCGCACCCTTTCGGACATAGGAAGGGTCGGTCAGTTGCAGAAGCACGAATTCGGCCACGTCAGCCCGCGAAATGCGCGGAAGCCCGCGCAGCTCGAGCCGCTCGCCATGCCGGTATCCGGAAGTGCGCGCGCCGTTGGTGAGGATCGACGGATACACGATCGTCCACTCAAGGCGGGAGCGCTTCAGGACCGCCTCGCCGGCGAGCTTGTCGGCAAAAAGGTCCGCGAGCAGCGTGCGCTGCATCAGCCGCGGGATCGCCGGCGCATCGCGCCGCGTCTCGCCGACACCGAGCGCGGACACGACGATCAGCCTTCGCACGCCGGCCTTTTCCATCGCGCTGACGATCGCCGGCATCGAGCGCGCGATCAGGCCGCCCGATTTGAGGGAATTGCCCTTGCCGAGCGAGCTGATGACGGCGCCCTGTCCGGCCACGGCCTCCTCGAGCGCCGCCGCATCCTCGGGAAGGCTTCCCTTGAGCATCCTGAGGCGCGCGTGGCGGAGCGAGACCTTGGACGGGTCGCGGGCCAGCACGGTGACGTCATGCGAACGCTCGAGCGCCTGCGCCAGGATTTCCCGCCCGGTGCCTCCCGTCGCTCCGAGCACGAGGAGCTTCACGCTCAGGCTCTTTCGAACAGCGCGATCGACTCGACGTGCGCGGTGTGGGGAAACATGTTGACCACGCCCGCCGCGGCGAGCCGAAAACCTTTCGTGTGCACGAGGATGCCGGCGTCGCGGGCGAGCGTAGCGGGGTCACATGACACGTAAACGATGCGGCGCGGCCAGCTCTCGGGCAGCCACTTCATCAGCTCGGCGGCGCCTTCGCGGGGCGGGTCGATGAGGAGCTTCTCGAAGCGCCCGAACGCGGAGAGGCCCGCCTTGAACAGATCGGCGACCTCGAACTGCGCGACCAGGCCGTTCGCGACGGCATTCGCGCGCGCGCGGGCGACGAGCTGCGCGCTGCCCTCGAAGCCGATGACGCTCGCGCCCATCGCGGCGAGCGGCAGCGAGAAGTTGCCCAATCCGCAGAACAGGTCCGCCACGCGCTCGCCGGGCTGCGGATCGAGCAGGCGCACCGCGCGCCGCACGAGCATCCGGTTCACCCCGGCGTTCACCTGGGTGAAGTCGGTGGGCCCGAAGACGATGCGCACCCCGAACTCCGGCAGCGCGTAATAGAGCGGGACCTTGTCGGCGAAGAACGGATGCGCCGACTCCGGCCCGGCCGGCTGCAGCCACAGGTCCACGCCGTGGTCTCTGTGGAAGTTTTCGAAAAGCCGCTCGTCCTCCTTCGCTAGCGGAAGGAGATGCCGGAACACCAGGACGACGGCTTCGTCGCCGACCGCGACCTCGATCTGCGGAATCCGCTCGCGGATCGA
>DATJFN010000003.1:0-25718 GCA_035495635.1 Steroidobacteraceae bacterium
TGCAGCGCGGCTGCGTCGCGCTCCTGCTCGGCGAGCGGCGGGAAGTCCCGGTAATTGACGTTGATGGTGAGCACGCGGAAGCCGTCCGCTTCCATGCGCCGCAGGAAAACCGGCATCTCGCCGTAGAGGTGGACGTGCGCATCGACCTTCGGCATCGACGCGAAGTCGACTTCCGCAGCCGCCGGGTGAGCGAGCGCCGCCGCCAAGGCAAATGCCGGGAAGATCCGCAACGTCACTGGGTCTGCCCCGGCGAATTGCAGTGGAAGCGAAGCCGGCCGATCGCGTCGGAACCGAGCGGATGGCCGTCGAGGCGGGCCGCGTAGAGCGCGGCGCCGACGGCGGGCGGAAAGCGGGGTGCGCGGTACTCGAATGGCTGTACGGAAGCCTCGAGCCCCGCGCGAAACGCCGCGACCATGGCCGGCACGTTGTCGAACACGCCGCCGCTGTGCGAGACGGCGACGACCACGTCGTCCGGAGTCCCGAGGCTGCGCCGCACGGCGGCGACGCAGTCGACGAGCTCCCTGGCGCCGCGCGTGAAGATTGCACCGGCGGCGGCGTCCCCGGCCTGCGCCGCCTCGTGCACCAGGCGTGCGAACTGCGCGAAGGCACCCCGCCGGTCGGCATGCACGCCGTAAATGTGGGCGCAGAGCTCGAGGTCGTTCGCAATCCCGAGGCGCTCACGCACGAGGCCATGGAGCGGCCCGCGCCCGGCGCGCCCATCGCTCATGCGCGAGAAAAGGTTCATGCCTTCGCGCGCGATCCAGTACGCCGAGCCCTCGTCGCCGATCAGCTCACCCCAGCCGCCGCACCGTGCCTGGCGTCCGGCGTACTCGCCATAGGCGAGGGAGCCCGTGCCCGCGATGACGCTGATGCCGTCCTCGCAGGCGAGCGATCCCGCCCAGCTGCAGATCATGTCGTTGCCGCAGCGGTAGTGCTTGCTCCCCAGCACGCCCGAGGGCAGCGCGTCGAGGGCCTCGAGCGTCCGGCCGTCCTCGCCGTAGGCCGGCAGGCCAAAGAAGGCGAACGCGACATCCGATGGTGCGACGAGCGCGCGTGACAACGTGGCTCCGAGTCCCTCGGAAAGACGCGCGCGCGCGACTTCGACGCCCTCCGCGAGGTAGTCGACGCTCGCGCCCACGTGGCTCGAGCGAAGGTTTCCGTCGGCATCGACGAGCGCATACGCGGTCTTGGTCCCGCCGCCGTCAACGCCGAGGAACAAGGCTTCCGGCTCCGTTCCACGGATGGATGGTCACGCCTTGCACGACGCGGTTGACCGTGCCGGCGGGATCAGGCCGGTCCGGCGTGAGCCCGAGCGCGAGGGACTGCAGGAGCGCGTAGCTCTGGGCGACGAGGACGTAGAGGGGCGCGAGCTCGAGGTCGGAGGCTTCACTCATGCCCGGCATGATGAGCTTTTCGGCGCGGCTCGCGCCATCCGGCTGCCCGGCGAGCGCTAGGACGGCGCCGGCCCGGCCCTCCCGCTCCAGCTCGTGCAGGAGGTCGCAGTCGTAGTTCCGCGCGTACGCATCGTTCGAGAGCAGGACGACGACGAGCGTCTTCGCATTCAGGATCGTCTTGGGACCGTGACGGAAGCCGAGCGTGGAATCGGCGACCGCGACCACGCGCCCGTCGGTCAGCTCGAGCAGTTTCAGGGCCGCCTCGGCGGCGAGACCGCGCAGCTCGTTGCTGCCGAGGTAGACGACGCGCTCGAACCCGCGCGCGACCAGGCGGCCGGCGAGCGCGGCAGCCTGCGGCAGGACCTCCGCGGCGGAGCGGGCAAGGCGCGGCGCGACGGCGGGCTCGAGGAGCCGGAATGCCAGCGAGCCGGCCAGCAGCATCCCGCTGAAGCTCGACGTCATTGCGAATCCGCGGTCGTGCGCGGCCTCCGGCATCAGGAGCACGCAGGTGTTGCCGAGACCACGCGCGCGGAGCGCGAGCGCGCCCTCAGGATTGCAGGTGATGACGAGGTGACTGACCCGGCCCGAGAGGAAGTGCTCGGCCAGTTCGACTGCCGCGACGCTCTCGGGACTGTTGCCGGAGCGCGCGAAGGAAACGAACAGCGTCGGGCCCTCCGCCGGCAGGCGCAGCTGCGGACCGGACAGGAGCTCGGTCGTCGCGATCGCCTCGACCCGCCGGCGCAGGCGCGCCGCCAGTGCGGGGGCGAGGCAGTCGCCGATGTAGGCGGAGGTGCCGGCGCCGGTCAGCACGACTCGCAGGTACGGGTTTGCGAGGAGCGGCTTCAGGAATTCGTCGGTGCGCGCGCGCTCGCCTTCGATCAGGTCCGCGACGGCTTCCCAGACCGTCGGCTGCTGCGCAATCTCCTGCGCCGTCCACTTCGCGCCGCGAGACTCGAGCTCGGCCGCGGGCAATCCCGCAAACACGGCGCTCATGAGCCCGCTCCGGCCCGGTGGCCGCAGGCGGCGAGATAAGGACGCAAGGCGCGGCCGACGCCTTCCTGCACGATTGCCTCGGGCGCCAGTGCGATGCGGCCGGCGCGGATCGCCTCGTGCTCGTGCGGTAGATACTGGCTGAGGAGCGTCAGCGGGATCGCAGTGCGGCCGAGGCGCTTCATCATCGCGTCGGTCGCCTTCCGCACGCCCGGATTGGGCCAGTAGTAGCGGACGCGGTCGCTGAGGCTGTACTGCAGGTCGAGGTCGAGCCCGTTTCCTTCAGCCGAATAGTGGCCGCGCCAATGGCGCGGGTCGGCCTTCATGACGTCGACGACGATGCGGCGGAAATCCGGCACGCGCTCGTGTCCGTACAGTTCCTGCTCGATCGCGGCGAGGCCCCAGAGCGTTTCGCGGAGCGCGAAGGTCGCGCCCGGGCCAACCTTCAGGATCGCGAAGTGGTCGCGCACGAGCGCGGCGAGGCTTGCGGCGGACTGATAGTCCGTGGAATGCGCCTCGAACACGAGCTCGCCCTGCGACTCGATGAATCGGCTGAGTTCTGCGGCCGCTCTTGGCGCGTAGTCGATCACCTGGTGGTGATCGAACTCGACTCCGGGCTGCACGACGAGCGCGATGACTCGCGGCCAGGCGGATTCGAGCCCGGCCTCCAGGAAGGCCTCGCGGTGCGCGGCGATCGTCGCAGCGGCCGATTCGGGCCGCGTCACCGCCAGGGTTTTCAGTTCCTCCGTGGCGCCGCCCGGCGTCGGCACCTCCGTGCCGATGACGTACACGGGCTTGTCGCCGCCGGCCGCGCGCCAGGCTTTCTCCGCGACCGCGGCGAGCGCGGCTGCTCGCGCGGCGACGAGCGCCTCCGGGAGCGGATCCGGGTCGCCGCCGCAGGCCATCGAGCAGTCGAGGTGGATCTTCCGGAATCCGGCCGCGACGTATTCGCGGATCATTTCCGCGGCCTTCCCCATCGCAGCCTCGCCTGTTTCACTGCGCCAGGCGTTGGGGCCGAGGTGGTCTCCGCCGGTCCACAGCCTGTCTTCGGCAAGGCCCGCGCGCGCGGCGATCTCCCGGAGGAAGCGCACGAAGTCCGCGGGCCGCATGCCGGTGTAGCCGCCGAACTGGTTCACCTGGTTGGAGGTCGCCTCGACGAGAAGTCCCGTGCGCGCGGCGCTCGCCTCGCGCATCGCGCTTTCGATGACGGCCGGGTGGGCGGAGCACAGCGAGTAGATGCCGGCGGCCTCGCCGCGTTGCTGCCGCGCCGCGATGTCGAGCAGCGCCTTCACCGCGGCGCGTCGGCGAGCGCCTCGCCGGCTTCCGGCGTCTCGGGCTGCAGCGCGAGCAGTAGCGCCGCGACCACGGCGAGCGCGATGCCGGCGAGCTTCATGGGTCCCGGCACGACGCCGAGCAGGATCATGGAGAGCACGGCGGTGAGGAGCGGCGCGCCCGCGTTCACGAGCGGCGCGACGATGATGGCCTTGCCATAGCGGAATGCGAATACGAGCGTCAACGCCCCGATCGAGTTCAGGACCTGGATGACCGCCGCGAGTCCGGGCCCGTCGAGGCCGTAGTTGATCGGCTGGGAGAAGTCGGTCATCGCAATCGCGACCGGGACGAGCAGCAGGCCGCTAAGCATCATGTAGAAAAAGATGCTGGCCGCGTCCATCGTGAGGTTCGCGAGCTTGATCACGTAGGCCTGCACGCCCCAGGCCGCGAGGATCGCGAGCGCGAGCAGGAACCAGAGGCCGTAGCCGGCCGCGCCGTCCGCGCGGTAGTCGAACAGCGGCAGCGACACGAGGGCGAGCGCGATGCCGAGCGCGCCCATCAGGCCCGTGCGCTCCTTGAGCAGGGCGAGCGAGAGGCCGATCGTCAGCGCGGGCGAAAGCGAGATGATTGGAAAGATGAGGTAGGGCGGGCCGATCCGTACGGCGTAGAACAGGATCAGCTGGCCGCCGGCGCCGAGGAGGCCGATCGCGAGGCCGAGCTTCACGGAGCGGGCGTCGCGCATGAGCGGCCGGTCGGCCCGCCGGAGCACGAAGATCGCCGGCCCGATCATCGTGATCGCCCACACGACGTAATTGAGCGTCTCCGGCACGCCGTGCTCGCCGGGCAGGCCGGCGAGCGCGCCCCAGACGCCCCAGAGCACGGTTGTGACCAGGGCGTGGATGAGCCAGGCGCTCATCTAGAACTTCGCGGTGACGCCGAGGATCAGCGAGCGGCCCCAGGTCTCGAACCCGGCGAGCATGTCGGGGCGGCCCATCGTCGCCATGTAGTACTCGTCGGTGAGGTTCCGCCCCTCGAGCGAGACGGTGAACTTGTCGGTCAGGCGGTATGCGACCGAGGCCGTTACCCAGGTGATCGGGTCGCCGTACTGAGAGAGGCCGCCGACCGCATCCGTCACCTCGACGTAGCGGCCACTGTAGTCCGCCGCGAGCTGCGCATCCCAGCGCTCGTTCTCGAACATGAAGGCGAGCGAGTAGGCGGACTCGGAGACGCCTTCCAGCGGCCCGACGTTCTCGCCGTCGATGTAGCTGTCCGTGTCGGTGTAGGTGTAGTTCGCGCGGAGGCCGAATCCGCTGTCCCAGAAGTGCTGGAAGCCAAACTCAAAGCCGAGAACTTTCGCCTTATCGCCGTTGATCGGGCGGCTCACGTCATACAGGAGCGGCTGGTCGGGACCCCCGGCGATGCTCACGACGACGCCGATGTCGACGTTTTCCTGCAGCTCGTAGGTGATGAACCCGTCGAGGTCCTTCCAGAAAGCCGCGGCGCTCACGACGGATTTGTCGTCGAAGTACCACTCGACCGAGAGGTCCGCCTGGTTCGCCTCCACCGGCTCGAGGTCGGCATTGCCGTCGTAGAACACCTCGTACGTGCGGTCGAGCGTGTTGTCGGTGCGCGTAGGCGCGAGCTGGTTGAGCGAGGGCCGCGAGATCACCTGTGCCGCCGCGAAGCGGACCAGCAGGTCCTCGCGCGGCCAATAGCCGATGTTGAGCGACGGCAGGAGCTTGCTGTAGCTGCCCTTTTCCGTGAGCGGCTCCGCCGGACTGTACGTCACGTCCGGGCTCGAGGTCGGGATGTTCGGCGACGGATCGTCCACGCGCACGATGGCGTCGATGGCCGTCCGCGCGGTCGTTTCTGTATTGATGAAGCGCAGGCCCGCGTTCGCGAACCACTTGTCGCCCCCGAAGTTGGCATTCACATACCCGGCCAGTGTGTCCTCGTCGACGTCGTAGGATTGCACCGGGTTGAACTCCGGTGCGACCAGCGAGGAATCGTACACGTCGCCCGTCGGGTCGCCGTTCTCGTCGAGGATCGGCTGGCCGTCGAGCGCAGCGAGGGCCGCGAGGTACTGCTTCACGTCGAAGTACACGAAGCGCTGCGGATAGCTGCCGCCGCCATTACGCATGAAATTCGGAAGGTGCAGGCTGTGCACGACGTGGGCCCCGAGGCTGGCGAACGTGATGCCGTACTGGTTGCAGTAGATGCAGGAGCCGCCGTTCGTGTCGTTCTCGATCGTGTCGCGCTGCTTTGACCGCGCGGTTGCCGCAGCGCCGAACTGGAGCGACTTGAAGGAGCCGGAATCGTAGGTGAGCTCGCCGTCGACGCTGAGGCCGTCCACCTCGTCCGTCACGTCGGTGCCGGAAAGGCCGATGTAGTGGAGGCCGAAGTCGGCATCGCCGAGCTCATTGGCTTCCAGCGCCGTCGCAAGGTCGCGCCCGTCCTCGAGCGTCAAGCTGATGTCGGGCAGGGCGCGGCTGTTCATGTCGACGCGTCCCACGTGGTCACCCGCGATCCCGGAAACGACCCAGGTGTCCTTGCCGCCCGAATCGCGCGTCGCGCGGGACGTATAGCCGTCGAAGTTGAAGTGCAGCCGGTCGCTCGCCTGCCAGCTCCCGTTGAGGCCGAACTGGGAGGTGTCGACGACGCGGTGTTCGGTGATGGTCGAGATCTCCGGGATGAGCTGTGCGACGGTCATGCCGTCCACCCAGTGATCCGTGATGTGGACGTCGCTCCAGCGATGCTGGCCCGTATTCTCGTCAAGGATCGAGTCTTCGACGTAGAACGACTGGTGATAGCCGACCGTCGGCGCATGCAGCCGCGTGAAGAGCCCGTCCGCCGTCAGCCGGAAGCTGTCGCTGATGTCCCACTGGTAGGTGGCGGTCACTCCGCTGCGCTCCTTCTGCTGGATGCGCGCGCCGAAGCTCGTGCAGCAGAGGCCCAACAGGTCGCTCTCGTCCGCCGAAATCGTCCCGTCGCCGTTCGCGTCGAACTCGCCGGGCGAGTCCGGGTTGATGAAGAACTCATGCACCGCGTCGGAGCGGTCCGTCGTGTCCTGGTACACGGCCGTGACCATGAGTCCCATCGTTTCGTCGGCGAAGGTCTGGTTGAAGACGCCGCTGACCTTGTAGCCGTTGTCTTCCGACAGGTCGTTGTAGTCGCCCTCGGCCGTCAGCGAGAGGCGCTGTCCGAAGCCCTCGAGCGGGCGCGCGGAGCGCAGGTTGACCGATCCGCCAATGCTCCCCTCGATATTCGGGGCCTCAGCCGACTTCAGCACGTCGGCGCCCGAGATCACCTCGGACGGCAGCACGTCGAACGCGAATTCGCGGCCGTCGCCGTCCGTCGCGAGGATGCGGCCATTGAGGGTGACGATGCTGAACTCGGGCCCCAGGCCGCGCACGTTGACGTACTGGCCCTCGCCGCCGCGCGTGCGCTGGATCGTGATGCCGGTGATGTGCGACAGCGAGTCCGCGACGTTGGCGTCGGGGAAGCGGCCGAGGTCTTCGGCCACGATCGAGTCCTGCACGATGGCCGAGCCCTTCTTGCGGTCGAGCGACTCGACGAGTGCGGCGCGCGTGCCGGTGACGACGACTTCGCTGAGCTCCGTGTCGGGCGGCGTCGTGGTCGCCGTCTGTGAGAAGGCAGGAGTCGTTACGAGGGCGAAAAGCCCGATTCCGCCGCTGACGATCGGATTCCAATGGCGCATGGCATTCCCCCAAAACTGCCGGCCATTGAATCGTAGGCCAAGCAAATCCGAAAGGACAGGAAACTTTCGTTAGCTTACGAAAGGTGAAAGAACGGCCCCCACAGGGTTTTGATTTTCGACTATGCTTGAAAAACGAAAGTTTACAGACGGCATCCGGCGGGCGCTCCATGAACAAACCGATCGAAGCGGGACACGAGGGCGCCTTACACGGCGCCCGCGGATTTGCGATGCAGGAGCGGCGCCGCCTGATCCGCTCGATCGTGGAATCGCAGGCCCAATGCAACGTGGCCGACCTCGCGCGCCGCTTCGACGTTTCCGCCGTCACGATCCGTTCTGACCTCGCCGCGCTCGCGGACAGCGGCGCGCTCGTCCGCGTGCATGGCGGCGCCTTGCCGCCGGGCGACGGCGAGGAGGTGCCGATCAACATCAAGCAGACGCTCTACCACGCGGAGAAAGTGCGGATCGCGGCGGCGGCGGCGGGACTCATCCAGGACGGCGAAACGGTGATCCTCGATTCGGGAACGACGACGGCCGAGATCGCGCGCCAGGTCCGCGGCCTGAAGCTGCGCTCCATCAATGTGATCACGAACGCGCTCAACATTGCCGTGCTGCTCGCCAACGCGCACCACGTGAACCTCATCATCCCGGGCGGCGTGCTGCGCCGGAAATCCTGGTCGCTCTCGGGCCCGCAGGCCGAGGCCGCGCTGCGCGACCTCCAGGCCGACCGCCTGTTCATCGGCGTCGACAGCCTCGATCCTGACATCGGCCTCATGACGCCCCACGTGCTCGAAGCGAAGCTGAACGCGCTCATGATCCGGATCGCGCGCCAGACGGTCGCGGTCACCGATTCCTCGAAACTGCTGCGGCGCAACCTTTCCGTGATCGCGCCGGTCGAGCAGGTGCACCTGCTCATCACCGACCGCGCGGCACCGGCCGAGGCTGTCACGGCGATCCGCGCACGCGGTGTCGAGGTGCGGCTGGTCTGAGACATGGCCGGGACATCCGCTTTGACCGGGTCAACCCGCATTCGAGCGTACAGCTCCGTCAGCGGCGACCTCCCGTAGCGACGACGCAGTGGGACCCCTCCCACGATCGCGCGACATGAGGGCCGATACGCCTCACGCCTACTCAGCTCCTAAGCTATTCGCCACAACCATCAGGGAACTACGGACATGCATCGCAGGACCGTCACCATTTCCGCCGTGGCTCTCGCCGCGGCGCTCGCAGCCTGCGCCAGCGAGCCGCAGCGACCATCGGCAGAGATGGCACGGGCTCAGACGCTCATCAAAGAGGCTGACAAGGGCAACACCCAGCAGTACGCGGCCGCCGAACTGCAGCAGGCGCACGACAAATTGAATCAGGCGGAGCTCGCCTCGAAAGACGGCCGAAATGCAGAAGCCGAGCGCCTGGCCATGCAGGCGGCGCTCGATGCGGAATATGCGACGGCCAAGGCCAGAAACGCCGAGGCCCAGAAGTCTGCCGAGGAGCTCGATAGGAGCCTCGAAAGCCTGCGCCAGGAATCCGCTCGCAAGCCGACTCAATGACGACCGCTCAGGCCCAGGAGGGGCTCATGAAATACATCAAAGGAATGGCGGTCAGTGCGGCACTGGCGCTCGTCGCCGCCTGCGCGACGACGCCGACCGTGTCACCGGAAGTCAGCGAGGCGCACGCCCGCGTCGAATCGCTGGCGCAGAGCCCGCTCGCCGGGCAGGTGGCGAACGAGGACCTCACCGCCGCGCGTTCCGCGCTCGCCCAGGCAGAAGCTGCGCAGAGCAAGCACGAGGATGCGGCCCTCGTCTCGCACCTGGCGTACATCGCGCGCCGCAACGCCGATATCGGGCTCGAACGCGTGCAGGAGGCCGAGGCCAAGCAGCGCATTTCCAAGGCCGAGAGTGATCGCAACGCGGTCCTCATGCAGGCGCGAACCGCCGAGACGCAGTCCGCGAAGGCGGATGCCGAGGCCTCGCGGCAATCGGCGCTCCAGGCACACGCCGAGCTCGAGGACCTCCAGCAGCAATACCAAGAGCTCGCCGCAAAGCAGACTGAGCGAGGCATGGTCCTGACTCTCGGCGATGTCCTCTTCGACACGGCCCAGGCGACCTTGAAGCCCGGCGCCGCGACGATAATCGAGCGGCTGTCGACGTTCCTCAACCAGAATGCCGAGACGCGCATCCGGATCGAAGGGCACACCGACAGCGTCGGGTCCGAGGCCTATAACGAGGAACTATCGAGGCGTCGGGCACAAGCTGTCGCCGATGCGTTGGCCGATCGCGGGATCGCACGCGATCGCATCGACGTCGCCGCCCGGGGCGAGGGTTTTCCGGTCGTCGGCAACGAAACGGCGGCCGGCCGCCAGCAGAATCGCCGCGTTGAAATTGTATTTTCCGGGCCTGAGGGGACGTTCGCGAAAGGATAGGCGGGCACGGACGAATCGATTTGCGGGCGTATCGTCGGCGGTGGATTGCCGCGGGGTCCGCCGTCAAACGGGGTGATTGAACCATACCCCCAGACTCCTCCTGGTACTCGGCGTCGCGCTGACCTGCTGCGGGTGCGCGACCCTTCCGTCCGGCCGTGGCTGGGGCGCGGATGCGACCGCGAAGCCCGGCTGGGCGCGTGTCCGTGAGGCTGCCGTCTCGGCGGCGAAGGATCCCTGGGTCTGGGCGCCGGTCGCCGGGGCGCTCGCCTTCCAGGTCAACAGTTTCGACCGCAAGACCTCCGACTGGGCGCGCGAGAATACGCCGATCTTCGGCTCCACCGCCGGCGCGGAGCGCTGGAGCAACAACTTGCGCACCACTTCCGGCGTCCTGATGCTGGGAACGCTGATCGCGACGCCCGGCGGCGACGATTCGGGCGAATGGCTGATCAACAAGCTGAAGGGCGGGGCCGTCGAGCTCGGCGCGATCGGCGCGACCTCGCTCACGACAGCGGTGCTCAAGAACACCACGGGGCGAACGCGCCCCAACGGCGCGAACGACGAGAGTTTCGTGTCGGGCCACACATCGTCCGCCGCCGTCTCCGGACGACTCGCCAAGATCAACCTGGACGCGATCGAGATGAGCGACGGCACGCGCCTCGCGGCGGACGTCGGCATCGACTCCGTCGTCATCGGTACGGCCTGGGCGCGCGTGGAGGCGGGCGCGCACTACCCATCGGATGTGCTCGCGGGCATGGCGCTCGGAAATTTCTTCGGGCGATTCGTGACCGATGCTTTCCTGGGCCCGGACTCGCGCCAGTCGGTCACGCTCGCGCCGCTCGATGGCGGCGCCATGCTCAGCTGGGATATCCGGTTCTAGGGCTTCCGGCAGTCGGCGCTCTTGCCGCCGTGCTCGCGCAACATCCCGACGTAATACTCGGCGTAGCCGCGGGCCATCCGGCCCTCGCGTTCATCGCCGCCGATGAGCGGGGCGACGGCCGTTGCCCAGCCCGCCGCGCACTGACCGGCTTCCGATGAGCTCCCGACGCAGTCCAAGTAGGCGTTGAAGGCGCCGCGATAGGTGTCGAACTGCGCGCGTGTCATCGGATCGCCGTGTCCCGGGACCGCGGTCCTGAACGGCACGGACCAGACCTCGTCGAGCGCCTTGCGCCACTCGGCCGGGCAGGCCGTCTCGAAGAATGGCGCCGGCAACGTGACGAGGTCGCCGATCGCCGCGACGCCGCTCGGCGCATCGTAAACCCAGATGTCGGCTTCGGTGACGGCGCCATCCGTGACGTGCAGGTCAACACGGCGCCCGGCGAGCGTTGCCGGGCCGCTGTCCTTGACGACGACATCCGGCCGGAGGACCCGCCGCTCGTCCATCGTCGCGATGAAGATCCTCACCTCTTCCTTCTGCGTGTCGCTGACCTTCGGGTCGTCGAGCATCGGCTTCGCCGACTCGAGGTTGCGCGCGAGGAATCCGCCGTCGGCAAGCACGCGGTCGACCGCGTCGGTCGCGTAAACGGGCGCACCGGGAAAAGCGGCCTTGATGCGGCCGTTGCCGCTCGTGTGGTCGAGGTGCCAGTGCGTGTTGACGATGGCGGCGACCGGGCGATTGCGCGACTTCGCATACGCGAGGATCGCGTCGCTGTGCCAGGCATGCCGGCCCGTGTCGATGACGACGAGTCCGTCGGGCGCGTCGAACACGACCGTGTTGCCGTCGGGGCCGCGCTCCGGAAGGATCGCGCCGCGCAGCAGCTCGACTCCGGCGGCGATTTCCTGTGGCGGCGGCGAAGCCGGCGCAGCAGCCGTCGCTTCCGCCAAGGCCAGGATCGTCAGGATCGTCGCGCTCATGAATGTCCTCGGCCGGCGGCGCCGGCGGCCTGCAAAGCCGCCATGCTAGGGCGTTGGCGCCTCCCGCGCCGCGCGGCATGCGACCAGCCGTGGGAATTTCGAGCCGTTTGCCTGTAAGGTAGTGCCCCGCCGGCGAGGGGCATTACCGTCGCGCGGACCACAACAATCGACAGGGCAGGGGCACATGACGTTTACCCGCAGGGATTTTTTGCATGCCGGCGTGATCGGCGCCTCGGCGATGGGACTCGGGCGCTTCGCCGCGAGCGAGGCAGCGACGCCCGCGGGGTCCGGCCGCTACACCGACGCCTGGCCGGCGCTCGACCGATTCGTCGAGCAATACATGCGCGACATGAATTCACCGGGCATGACGCTCGTGCTCGCCGATCGTGATGCCGTGCAGCGGGTCGTCACCTACGGCTTTGGCGACCTCGAGGCCCGCCAGAAGGTGGGCGAGGGCGAGCTGTTCCAAATCGGCTCGATCTCGAAGTCGTTCGTGGCGCTCTCGCTCCTGCAGCTGTGCGACGAGGGGAAGCTCGACCTCGACCGTCCCGTCGTCGAGTACCTGCCGTGGCTCCGCGTGCAGTCGTCCTTCGCGCCGATCACGGTTCACCACCTGCTCACGCATTCCTCCGGCCTTCCCGGCGCGGGGGATGTTTTTCAGGCCGACCCGGAGCTCAAGCACCTCGCCGCCTACGCGCCCGGCGAGCACTTCCACTACAACAACGCGATGTACGACGTCCTCGGGATCCTCGCGTGGGTCCGGGACGGACGCGAACTGCCGGAGGTCCTCCGCGAGCGCATCTTCCGGCCGCTCGGGATGAACGACAGCGAGCCCGTCATCACGATGGAGGTGCGCGCAAAGATCGCCAAGAACTACGCGCCGTTCCTCGGCGACCGTCCCTATCCGCGCCACGGGCGCCTCAGCGAGGCGCCGGCGATCATCGCAACCGGCGGCGCGGGCTGCATTGCCTCGACGGCGCGCGACATGGGCGCGTATGTCCGCATGATCGCGAATCATGGCGCGGTTGGCGGCATGCGAATCGTCTCGGAAGACGGCTTCAAGCGCTTCTCGAGCGCGCAGATCCTCGCCGAGGACTTCGGTCCCGGCGTGCATTACGGATATGGAATCGCGGTCGACACGCTGGACGGCAACCGGCTCGTGCGCCACACCGGCGGCATGGTGTCCTTCATGTCCTCGCTGATGGTCGACATCGACGAGGGCGTCGGCGGCTTCGCCTCGGTCAACGCGCAGCAGGGCTACAGGCCGAATCCGGTCGTCAAGTACGCGATCCAGCTGATGCGCGCGCATCGCAAGGGCTCGGCATTGCCGGCGAGCCCCGGGCCTGATGCATCAGACGTCGTCACGAATGCCGCGGAGTTCGCCGGGACGTTCAAAGGCGACAGCGGCTCTCTTGAATTCATCGCCGGCGGCAAGCAGCTGTTCGTGACGCACGAGGGCCAGCGCGTGCCGCTCGAGCGTCTCGCGGAAGCCGACCGGTTCATCGCGCGCCATCCCGCGCTCGACCGGTTCGCCTTCGCGTTCGGCCGCAAGGACCCGCAGGTTGCCGACAGCGACGTTACCGAAGTCAGCTGGGGCGGGGACTGGTACCAGAATGCGCAATACGTTGGGCCGGAGCACTTCGACTATCCGAAGGCCTGGGACGCCTACGTCGGGCATTACCGCAACGAGAATCCGTGGATCGGAAGCTTCCGGATCGTCGTGAACAAGGGGCGCCTGATGATGGACGCCAGCATTCCGCTCGAAGCGGATGGCGACCTGTTCCGTCTCCGCGACGACCCGTACAACACCGAATGGATCCGCTTCGGCGAGGTCGTGAACGGCAAGTGCATGCACCTCAGGCTGTCAGGCAGCGATCTCTGGCGCGTGACGACGGCCTGAGCGCCCGAACGGGAAGGCGAATGCCCCAGAAGAAGGACAAGGACAAGCGCGTATTCACCGGCGTCTACTTCGACCGGCCGCAGCACGACGCCTTGCGTGCCCTGAGCGACCGCACGCGGGTGCCGCTGGCGGCGTACCTGCGCGAGGCGGTCGACATGCTGCTCGCCAAGTACGGCGTGAAGTCGAGCAAGCCGCGCGCGCGCCGCTAGGGCGCCGGCGTGCCGAAGACCTGCGACCAGTAGATCCCTTTTTCGCTCCGCGCCTCGTAGGCGAATGCGACGCCCATCTCGGCGTAGGCCGGGTCCATGATGTTCGAGCAATGGCCCGGGCTCTCCAGCCACTCCGCGACGACCTGCTCGGGCGTCGCCTGGCCGGCCGCGATGTTTTCCCCGACGAGCTTCCAGCGGTAGCCCGCGCGCGTCGCGCGCCCCGCGGGCGTGCTGCCGTCGCTGCCCGCGTGGCTGAGGCTTCCATGCCGGGCCATGTCGTCCGCCTGCGCGCGGGCGGCGCGGCCGAGCACCTCCGACAGTGAGAGCGGCGGTGCGGCCTTGAACCGCTTCCACCCGCAGCGGCGCGCGTCGGCGCGCGCCTCGTTGACGAGCTCGAGCAGGCGGCGGCTGACGGCGGCGGCGTCCGCTGAAGCGGGCGGGGACAGCGGCGCGCCGAGCACGACCCAGGCGCGGCCCGGCCGCGTCGCAACGCCGACCTCGCGATAGGCGGGGTCCGCAATGTCCTTGCAGCCTCGCGCAGCGAGCGCCTTGCCGATCGCGGACTCGCTGTCGCCAGTGACCTCGAGCATCGCGGACTGCAGCGCGCGATAGCCCGAGTCCGTCATCGCATCCTTGAATTTCCTGCCCGAGGCGAGTGCCTCGGCGGCGCGGCTCAGGGCCGGGTGGGTGCGCAGCGCCGGTTGCGGCTCGAGCTGACCGTCGCAGCCTTCGGCGCGGATTGCGTTGACCGTCGCGGCGAGATCGGCGCGCGCCGCCGGCGGATGCGCGGCCAGCAGCGCGGCCAGCCCGATCAGGCTGAAGGTGGCGTGGAAATTATTCCCCATCCCGGTCGTTACTTCGCGGCGCGGTCCGAAGTCGTCGACTCCCGGTAAAGAGATGGATACAGCTTCTGCAGCTCGCGCAGCTTCGGCAGGTCATTGAACATGACGTAGGGGTTCAGCGGGTTCTGCTCGACGAAGTCCTGGTGATAGCGCTCGGCCGGATAGAAGCCCTCGAGCGGATCGACGCGCGTCACGATGCGGCCGCGATACTGCCCGGAGCTCTCCAGTTGCTGGATATAGCGCGTCACCACGTCCTTCTGCGTTTTGTCGGCATAGAACACCGCTGAACGGTATTGCGTGCCTGTGTCCGGTCCCTGGCGGTTGAGCTGAGTCGGGTCGTGCGCGACCGAGAAGAAGACGCGCAGGATTTCGCCGTAGCTGACCTGGCGCGGGTCGAAGGTCACCTGCACCGACTCGGCGTGTCCAGTCCTTCCGGTCGACACGACGTCGTAGTCCGCGTCCTTGGCCGCACCTCCGGCGTAGCCTGAGACGACCTTCTGCACGCCCTTCACGTGCTCGAAGACACTCTCGACCCCCCAGAAGCAGCCGCCCGCGAGCACGGCCGTCTGCATCGGTCCGGTGCCCTTGGCATCACTGACGATCATGACGGGCACGACGACTTCCTGGGTGGCCGCGCGAGACGAAGGCGGAAGCGACGCCAGCGCGCAGGTGGCGATCACCGCTGACAGCAAGGCAAGGCGACGATTCATGGCGTTCATCCTCTCGCCGCGGCCCCGGCCCGCGGCACGAATGCGAGTGCGACGGAATTCATGCAGTAGCGCAGCCCCGTCGGTCGCGGCCCGTCATCGAACACATGCCCGAGGTGGGCCTGGCACCGCGTACAGGAGACGGCGACGCGCCGCATGCCGAGGCTATCATCGGACGTCTCTCGCACGTTGAGCCGCGAAATCGGCTGCCAGAAGCTCGGCCAGCCGGTTCCCGACTCGAACTTGGTCTTCGAGTCGAAGAGCGCGGTGCCGCAGCAGACGCAGCGATAGAGGCCGGAGTCGTGGTTCGCGTTCAGCGCGCCGGAGAACGCGAATTCCGTTCCGCTACGGCGCGTCACATTGAAGGCGAGCGGCGTGAGTTGCTTCTTCCAGTCCTCGTCGCTCTTGACGACTGACAGGACCTCGACGGCGCCCTGGCTCTTGCCCGATGCGTCGAAGTTCTCGATCGTCACCGACACCGGCTTCGGCAGCTCGGCCGCCTGCGTCTGTGCCGGCGCGCGCTGCCCGCAGGCGGCAGCGCCGCAGGCCGCGAGCGCCTGCAACAGGAACATGCGGCGTCCGTGATTCGGAAGTCCACGCTTCATGGTGGTCACCTCAGCCAAAGGTAAATGCGAAGGCCTCGAGGCCCGCGCCTTCGAACTCGATCGTGAAGCTCCGGGCGCGCACGTCGCCCGATTGCCGGATGAGCTGGTACAGCCGCTGCTCCCGCACGACGCCGCGGCCGTCCGCGTCCACGTCGGAGCCGGCGTCGCTCCCCGGCGCCGCGCCGTCGAGCGTCACGCGAAATGCGACGGGCTTGCCGTCCCGCCCCGGGCCGAGCACGAGGTGCAGGTCGCGCGCATGGAAGCGGAAGCTGATCGCCCCGCCCGGTGCGCCAAGCTTTGCGTGCTCCTCGCCGACGATCCAGGAACCGGCGAGCGCCCACTGGTTGAGCCGCAGCTCGCCTGGCGCCGCATAGTCCTTCGTGCGGCCGGGATCGAATCCACCCAGCGATGCAAATCCTTCCGCACGCGCGTATCCGACGTAGGTTTCTGGCGAAGCGACGTTGGCGTCGTCCGCCGCGCGTTGAACGCCGCGCGCCTCGATCCCGTGCATCGACGGCGGGAGATCCTGTGCACCCGCCTCGGCGAGCAGCTCGCGGATGAGCTGCTCGGACTCCGCGTAGTCGCCTTCGCCGAAGTGGTGACCACGGACGCGGCCCTCGGCATCGATGAAGTAGTGCGCGGGCCAATAGCGGTTCTTGAACGCCTTCCAGATCGCGTAGTCGTTGTCGAGCGCCACGGGGTAGGTGACACCGAGCTCCTGCGCCGCGCGACGGACGTTGCGCGCGTCCTTCTCGAAGGCGAACTCCGGCGTGTGGACACCGATCACCACGAGGCCCTTGTCCTTGTAGCGCGCATGCCAGGCCGTGACATACGGCAAGGCGCGCAGGCAGTTGATGCAGGAATACGTCCAGAAGTCGATCAACACGACATGCCCCCGCAGCTGCTCACGCGCGAGTGGCGGCGAGTTCAGCCAGGCGACGGCGCCGTCGAGTGGCGGCAGCTCGCCTTCGAACGCGGGACTCGACGGCGAGCGCGCCGATGACATCGCGGCGCCTGGAGCGGCGCCCGTCATCGCCGCGCCCGCGCCGGCGTCGCTCGACGTCATCGCCGCCTGTCCCGACATCATCGCGGGGCCGGCCATCATCGCCGAGCCATCGGGCGATGCATTGCCCGGCATTGCATCGATAAGCGACTGCTCGATGCGGCTCGTGCTGCTGAACGAGAGCCGCGTGAGCAATCCGGTGTCCCATCCGAGCGCGATTGCGACGACCGCCGCGATCACGGCGACGCCGAGCACGCGACGCAGCCATTCCCCGCCGCCGAGCGAGCGCTTGAGCGCCGAGAGCACACGCCCGCCGGCGAAGGCCGCGAGCGCCAGCGACACGACTGCGCCGAGTGCATACGCAAAGAGGAGAATCGTCGTGCCGGTATTCGGCCCGTTCAGCGCGGCGCCGGTCAGGATCAACCCCAGGATGGGTCCGGCGCAGGGCGCCCACAAGAGGCCGGTTGCAACCCCGACCAGGAAAGATTGAAAGACGGACGCCTCGCCGGACGCGCCCGCGAGGATCCGGTTTCCGGCGCCGACGAAAGGCTTCGCCAGCAATTCGGCAAGCCTCGGCCACAGGAGCGCAAGTCCGAAAGCCGCCATCAGCACGAGCGCCACGGTGCGGCCCACGGAGTTGATCCGCACGGCCCAGCCGCCGCCGACCGCGGCGAGCGTCGCGATCGCCGCGAAGGTGAGCGCCATGCCGGCGAGCAGCGGCGCCGTCGAGCGGGCGAACGGCTGGTCGCTGCGCGCGAACACGAACGGCAGCACCGGCAGGATGCAGGGGCTCACGATCGTCAGCGCACCGCCCAGGAATGCGAGCAGAAACAGCCACATTGTCGGGTTCCTCGACTAGGTCGGGCGGACCGCCGGTCTCACCCGACCAATAGACCGCCCGCCGGGGGAAATTATTCCCGGAAATCGCCCGGATCCGGCGGGTTCAGTCCTTGAGGGCCCGGGCGAAAACGTCGCTCGCCCAGTCGATCTCCTCGCCCTTCACGACGAGCGGCGGCGCGAGCCGGATCGTGTGCTCGTGCGTGTCCTTGGCGAGGAGGCCGAGCTCCCGCAGGCGCTCGCAGTAACGGCGTGCTCCGCCGGCCTCGGGCTTGAGCTCGACCGCGAGCATCAGGCCGCGGCCCCGCACCTCGCGCACCGCCGGGCTCTTGATGCCCGCAAGCTGCGACAGGAAGCGCGCGCCCTGGCGCTCCGCATTCGTGATCATGCCTTCCTCGACGAGCACCCTGAGCGCGGTGCGCGCGATCGCGCAGGCGAGCGGATTGCCGCCGAAGGTGCTGCCGTGCTGCCCGGGCTGGAGGACGCCAAGCACCTCGGAATTCGAGAGCACCGCCGAGACCGGGTAATAGCCGCCCGAAAGCGCCTTGCCGATCAGCGTGACATCCGCCTCGATGCCCTCGTGTTCCTCGGCTAGGAGCTTGCCCGTGCGGCCGAGCCCGGTCTGGATCTCGTCGAGGATCAGGGTGACGTTCCGCTCGCTGCAGAGCGCGCGCACCTTCTTGAAGTAGCCGGCGGGCGGGATGATGACGCCGGCCTCGCCCTGGATCGGCTCGACGAGGAAGGCGACCGTGTTCTCGTTGATCGCCGCGGCGAGCGCCTCGAAGTCGCCGAAGGGCACGACGCGAAACCCCGGCGCGAACGGGCCGAAGCCGCCGCGTGCATCCGGATCCGTGCTGAAGCCGACGATGGCGAGCGTGCGGCCGTGGAAGTTGTTCGCGCAGACGATGATCTCCGCACGGTCGGCGGGCACGCCCTTGACCTCGTACCCCCACTTGCGCACGGCCTTCAGCGCGGACTCGACCGCCTCGGCGCCGCTGTTCATCGGCAGGATCTTGTGCGAGCCGGTGAGCTTCGCGAGGTCCTCATAGAGGAGGGCGAGCTGGTCGTTGCGGAAGGCGCGCGACGTCAGCGTCAGCTTCTTCGCCTGTTCCACCATCGCGGCGAGGATCTTCGGGTGGCAATGCCCCTGGTTCAGCGCCGAGTAGGCCGACAGGCAGTCGAGGTAGCGCTTGCCGGAGTTGTCCCAGACCCAGACGCCCTGTCCCTTGACGAGTACGACGTCGAGCGGCTTGTAGTTGTGCGCGCCGAGCCGTGCTTCGATCGCGATCAGGTCGTGGGTCGTCGTGTCGACGAGCGATTCGGGGTTAAGCATCTTCGCTACGCCTCATGAGGGTGCTCTTGCCGAACAGCGAGCCGACGAGGTCGACCGCCACCTCGGCCGAGCGGTTGTGCACGTCCAGTGCGGGATTCAGCTCCATGACGTCGAGGGACGCGAGTAGGCCAGTGTCCGCGACCATCTCCATGCACAGTTGCGCCTCGCGGTACGACGGCCCGCCGGGAACGGTCGTACCGACGCCCGGTGCGATGTCCGGGTCGAGGAAGTCGATGTCGAAGCTCACGTGCAGGTGCGTGCCGCGGTCGAGCCCGGCGAGCGCTGCGTTCATCGTGGCGCGCATGCCCGTCTCGTCGATGAAGCGCATGTCGAAAACCTCGAACCCGAGCTCATGCACGAAGCGCTTCTCGCCGAGATCGACGCTGCGGATGCCGATCTGCCGGATCTCGGTCGGCTGCATCGCCGGCGCCTTCCCCGAAATCTCGACCAGCTCCTTCGGCCCGTGCCCGAGGAGAATGGCAACCGGCATGCCGTGAATGTTGCCGCTCGGCGTCAGGACGTTCGTGTTGGCGTCAGCGTGAGCGTCGAACCAGAGCACGCGGAGCCGCTTGCCCGATGAGTGCGCGTGAACGGCCGCCGCCGCAATCGTTCCGATGGCGAGGCAGTGATCCCCGCCAAGGACAATCGGCAGGCGCCGCGCGTCGAATTCGGCGCGACAGGCGTCGAAGACCGTCCGGTTCCAGGCGACGACCTGCGGCAGGTGGCGATAGCCGTCGACGGGTGGGAGCCCCGGGTTGCCGGGGCCCTGCAGGTTGCCGCGGTCTGCGACCTCGACGCCCTGGGACTCGAGCATCGCCTGCAGCTGCGCGACCCGGAGCGCCTCGGGGCCCATCGATGCACCGCGTTTGCCGGCACCGATGTCCGTCGGCGCGCCGATGATCGAGACTTTCTTCATGGATTTCGCGATTGCATTTTCCTGGTCCAAGCGTCCAAATAGCCGAGTTGCGCCAAATCATGGACCGAAGGTCCGGCTGACCGCAACTTCCGGGACCGCCGCGGAGCTCCACGAATTGGCCGATAATTATCAGCGACTTGCCAGCGCGATACGATCCGCCGCGATCTCGAACTGGCACTGCCTCACGAGCTACCTGAGGCTCAAGCGCACCCGCGTGCTCCTCGTGGGCTTCCTGGTGTCTTCCATCAT
Source organism: Steroidobacteraceae bacterium (assembly GCA_035495635.1). GTDB lineage: Bacteria > Pseudomonadota > Gammaproteobacteria > Steroidobacterales > Steroidobacteraceae > SCUD01. Next base: position 20,243 of record DATJFN010000003.1, read on the forward strand.
CTTCGTGACGTATTCCCACGTCGACCTACTCATCGCCGGGCTGTTTTATGACGGCGGCTTCTACATGGCGAAGCAGACCTGGACGCAACTGCTGCACACGAGCGTGACTTGGTTCATCGTCGCGTCGCTGGCGTCGGTCATCGGCATCTACCTGTTCAACCGCTTCGCGCGAAGAAACCTCTTCGGCTTCGACGGCCGCAAGCTCGTCTACGTGCTGCTCGTCCTGGGCCTCGGGGCGGGGCTCATCGTCAATGGGCTCCTGAAGGAAAATTTCGGGCGTGCGCGGCCCCGGGACGTCGTGGAATTCGGCGGCACCCTGCATTTCACGCCCGCCTTCTTCATCACCTCCGAGTGCACCCACAATTGCTCGTTCTCGTCGGGCGACGCGGCCGGGGCCTTCTTCGGCCTTGCATTCGTCCTGGCCTCGAGCCGGAGGCGCGTGCCGGCCGCGGTCGGCATGGGATACGCCGTCCTCGTCTCGGCCGCCCGGATCGCCTCGGGTGCGCACTGGTTCTCGGATACTGTCGTATCATTCTTCATCATGCTGATCGTTGCCGACGCCCTCTACTACCAGATGTTCCTGTTCAGTCCCGCGGGCATCGTGCCCGCACCTGACGTCGGACCGCGCGTACTCGTCAAGCCCTGATGGGCGTCCGCTGGCCCCGGATCCGCCTGTCGCACGCCGCGTACTCCGTGGCGTTTCCCGCGCTGCTGTTCGCCGCCTGCAACGCGGTCAACTTCGGGAAGCTCTCGAAGTGGTTCGCGGGCAAGGACGGGACGGATTACGTCGCGCTCTTCTCCTACCTGCTGGCGGGTCTTTGCCTATTCATCGCTTTCTTCGTGCTGCTGGCCCACCGCCGGACCATCAAGCCGCTCTCTATCCTGCTCGTCGCGCTGAGCGTGCTTGCGACTTACTTCATCACCAAGTACGACGTCGCCATCGACACGTCGATGATGATGAACGTGATTCATACGGACTCGACGGAAGTCGGGCAGCTGGCGTCAGCGCAAATGCTGCCCTATGGCTGGTTCGGCGTTTTCCTGCCGATCCTTGCCATCCTGTCGGTCGACATCGTGTTCCGGCCTTATGGCCGGTATCTGATCGAGTCGGCGGTCGTTTTCGTCGCGGCGTTCGCCATTGCGCTTGCGTCGCTGTACCTCAGCTACAACCCGATACTCCGCGCCGGCAACGTCTCGCGGAAGTACATCGTCTACTCACTCGTGCCGGTGAACTTCCTGACCGGCGGCATCAACGCGGCGTACAAGTCGATCAAGCCTTTTTTTACGCCGGATCCGGGCCGCATCGACATTCCCGGCCGCGTGACGGCGCCGGGCAACCTCGTGGTCGTGCTGGCCATCGGGGAAGCGTCGCGCAGCCGGAACTTCAGCCTGTACGGCTATGACCGGCAGGTCACGAATCCCGAGCTGCAGAAGTTGCAAGGCCTTCACCTCCTGAACGGGATCGCGAGGCGCGGGTCGACGCTCGATGCGCTGCCGGAAATCCTGGAGAAGTCCGGCGTCAAGCTGCCTCAGGTCGTCTCGAAGCTCGGCATTCCGACGGCGTGCTACGTCAACTACACGCTGTACGACAACTGCGCGATTCCCGGCGAGGAGAAGGTGCGCGACTGCGCTCACGGTGGAAAGTGCTATGACGAGGACGTCATTCCGCTGCTCGAGAAGGACCTCGGGAAATACACGTCCGGCAACCGGTTCGTGGTCCTGCACCTCGGCGGCGGCAGCCACGGTCCGGTGTACAGCGAAAGGTTCCCGCCCGAGTTCCAGCGGCTGAAGCCGATGTGCGAGGACGCCGATGTTGCAAACGAATGTACGCGCGACGAGGTCTTCAACTCATACGACAACAGCATCCTGTACGTGGACCACGTCCTCGCCGGCATCCTGCAGGCACTCGAGCGTTCTGGCGCGCCCTATGTCTTCATTTACCTGTCGGATCACGGCGAGTCGCTGATGGATGACGGCCGCATGTTCCACGGCATGCCGCCTGGCATTCCGCTGCCGCCGGAGCAGGCCGAGGTGCCGCTGATCGTGAAGTCCTCGGTGCCGATCTCGATCGTCAAGCGCGCCACCTACACGCAGCCCGACGTGTTCGACACGGTGCTGGACCTCTTCACGATCGAGTCGCCGATGTTCGACAAGCGTGGAAGTTTCATCAAGAAATCCTGAGCCGCCCGCGGGGGCACCGCAGCCACCGGTGTTTGTCGGAATCCTCGGGGTAGATTTGTAGGACGCCCCGCTGGCGAATGCGCGCCGCCTGTTCCTTGCTCGTTTCCTACACCCACAGCACACTCGCTGCATGCGGTAAGGGTGCGTCTGGGCATGAGGCAAGCGATTTACACCGCGATTCTGTTCGCGCTCACCTCGGTCGGTGGCGCTGCTGAGCAGTCGGCCGCCGTCTCGGTGGATCCTTCCACGGCGGCCGCGCCCGGCAATGAACTCGAATCCGTCACTGTCGAGGCCCGCCGGCGCCAGGAGCGCATTTCGAAGGAGGTCAGCGAGTTCGTCTCCGCGATCGTCGCGAGCCCGATGCATGAATCGTTGGGGCGCTGGGCCGTGCCCGTGTGTCCGTTTACCGCCGGACTCACGCCGTCTGCGGGCGAATTCGTCCGCAAGCGCGTCTCGGAAGTCGCGGCCGCTTCCGGGGTGCCAGTCAGCGCGCCGGACTGCGCGCCGAACTTCGTGGTCGTCGTGACGCCGGATCCTGAAAAATTCCTGAAAGACTGGTGGGAGGCCGATCACCGGCTCTTCAACCGCGAGCGCGGAGTGGGCGGGATCATGCGCTTCATCGAGGCGGATATACCCGTGCGCGTGTGGCACAACGTCTGCTCAGCTCCGCCGGCCCTCACGCGAAACTTCAGGCTGAACATCACCTGGGATTGCAACACCGGCACCCTGGGCTCGCGGCTGACTTATCCAGCGGTGCGCGCGATCTATCTCGCCATCGTCATGGTCGACCTCACTCACATCGAAGGCCTGACGTTCGGCCAGGTCGCCGACCACGTCGCCATGGTTGGCCTCGCGCAGGTCCGGTCCAGCCCGGACATCGCCGCCACGCCGTCAATTCTCAACCTGTTTGTCGCAGGCGGCGCGGACAAGCCCCCAGGCCTGACGGACTGGGACCAGTCTTTCCTGAAAGCCGTGTACGAAACGAGACAAGGCAACGTGACCGAGGTGTCACAGATCAAGATGCGGATGGGCCGGGATCTCGCGAAGTAGGAGGCAGGCATGGCCAACAGAGTTCAAGCGGTGATCCTGACAACCCAGCGGACCGGGTCGAGCTCTCTCGTCGAATGCCTCGCGTCGCATCCCCACATCGAATGTGCACGCGAGATCCTGGAAGGCCAGCCCGACGACCTGAGCCACGTGTACCGCGGCCCGTTTCGCCGGGCCGCGAAGCTCTACCGCATCCTGCGCACCGGAGCCTGGCGCCCGACCCACCGGATCGAAAGCTACTTTGCGGGCGGAACCGCGAAGGTCCGGATGTTCAAGGTCATGTACAACCAGCTCGAGCGGCCATTCGCGCTGAAATACCTGCTGGAACACGACGACGTGCGCATCATCCACCTGCGGCGCCTCAACCTCCTGAAGGTCCACGTGTCGGCGCTCCTGATGCCGAAGCGGCGCGAGCTGCAGGCGACCGCGCCGGTCGAACCCATCCGGATCCAAGTCGATCCCGTGCGGGCCATCGAGAGCATGCGGCAGGCAATCGCCCGCTACGAGCTCTACGAAAAAATCTTCGAGCGGCATCCACGGATCACGGTGGCCTATGAAAGCCTGTTCCATGGCCAGGAACTTCAGCCCGAGGTCGGCCGACGGATCTGCGAATTCCTCGGCGTCGAGCCGAGGCCGATGACGTCGACCCTCGTCAAGGTGAATCCCGAGTCGCTCCGCGACATCGTGACGAACTACGACGAGCTGTTCGCGGCACTGGCGAAGACGGAGTTCGCGGCCACGGTGGAGCGGCTGCCCGTCATGGGCGAGGCACACGCCCAAGGCACTGCCGCCCGCTGAGCGGGCGGCAAGCCTTCTGAGCGATCTGCCGTCTCGCGACCGTCAGGTCGCGCGCAGCCTTACTGCGAGGGCGGTGGCGGCTGCTCGGCCGGCGGCGTCGTCGAGTCCGGAGGCGGCGTCGTGGGAGACGTCGTATCCGGGGGCGGCGTCGTCTGGTCCGGCGGCATCGTGCTGGTGTCGGGCGATGCGGGCGCCTCGGCCGGCGGGGGCGGGGCCGCTGTCGTGTCGGTCGTCGTGTCCTTGGGTTTGCACGCGGCAAGCATGAGCGCGCTGAGTGCGAGCACTGTCACTGTCGGGACTCGAATCATCTTGTGGTTCCTCCAGGTTCGCATCACTAATTAGCGTCACGTGGCAGGGCGTTCTGTAGGACTCCGGCGCGGTCCGGCGAGGGAGACATCCGACTATCAGAGTGCGATTCTCGTTGAGGCGGCGAGCCGCGTCGTTCAGAAGCGAAAGCGCGCACCGAAGGCCGGGCCGCTCAGGCCAAGGCGCTCGAGCAGTTCGCCGTCATCTTGCTGATATTCCAGGTGACGATAGACGAATAGCAGGTCACCCCACGAGAATGAGTAGCCTACACCGGCCGTGAGCTGCCAGGTGAAATCGGAGTCACCCGTGCCGATATCGGCGCGCAGGGGCACGAACCACTGGCCGTTACCCAGACCGAATCGCGCATTGGTTCCGACGATCGCGTCCACGGGGGCAGCGCTCTGTTCAATGCGACCGGACTGCGGCATCAAGTCGAGCGGCGCCTCGAACTCCCAGTTGAGATCGAATCGGATGTCGAGGTAGCGCAGGCCGCCAAAGATCTCCACGGATCGCCTCGGTTGGTCCACGAGCCAGTAGCCGATCGTCGCCTGCGCTTCGAGTCCCGTGAATGCGGAGGTCGTCCCTGCATTGATCGGAAATTCGACCACGCCGCCGGGTCCGCTCACCGTTTTCACTGCCGAGCGCTGGTTGCTGAAATCGATGTAGATGACGTCGGAGCGCAAGCTCCAGCTTCCGCGCCGTGCTTCCCCCGCGAGCATCAGCGCGAAATCCAGGTTGTCCAGATAGTCGACCGGACCGACCTCGAATTCGGGCGTGCCGCCGCCTGGCGGCGGTGCGGCCGTGCCGTCACCTTCGATGTTGGGCAGCCAGACATAAGGTGTGAGTCCGAATTGCCAGTCCTCCGCATGCGCCGCAGCAGGCGCCGACGCCAGTGTCACGGCGGCGACGAGTTTCCAGGTGGAGCAGTTGGTGCGGCGCATAGAATTTGCATGCAGCGTGCGAATGCCGGCGTTCGGATCAGTCGCTGTTTCAATGTAAGCCAGTGCCCTTTCGGGCCTCGAGGTTACAGGTCATACCGGTCACATAGGTAACACTTCTGGCATTTGCAGGAGACGCAAATGCCGTGGCAGGAGTGTTCCAAAGTGGACCAACGCCTACGCTTTGTGGCCCGGCTGCTCGAGGG
>DATJFN010000004.1:0-12939 GCA_035495635.1 Steroidobacteraceae bacterium
CGAATTCGACGAGCTCGGCAACGCCATCTGGGTGCCGGCGAGCAACAAGACGGGCGACGAAGTCATGCGGCGCCTGCTCGATGATCCGACGCTCGCATTCAGCAACGACTACTCGACGAGCACCCACAAGCGCATCCAGCAAAACCCGCTCGGAATCAGGAAGGGCTACGACCCTTACGACAGCGGCCAGCTGGTCAAGAAGGAATGGAAGAAGAAGAAGGATCTGCGCAAGCTTTCCGAGTGGCTCAAGTCCCGCAAGCCGAAGGACGAATGAAGGGTTGACCCTCCGGGCCGGGACGCGCAGTCTCGCCCGCATGAGCCCGCTCACGCTGGTCGTCGGGAGCCGCAACTACAGCGCGTGGTCGTTGCGCGCGTGGATGGTCCTGCGCCATCTCGGGCTCGAGTTCACCGAACAGCAGATCCCCCTCGACACGCCGGAGTTCGAGTCGGAAATCGGGAAGTTCTCGCCGACGCGCCGCGTGCCGGTGCTCGTCCACGGCGACCTCATCGTCTGGGAATCCATTGCGATCTGCGAGTACGCCTCCGAGCTCGCGGGGGGCCGCGGATGGCCCGCGGAGCCTGGGCTTCGTGCCATCGCGCGTGCGCTGACCTCCGAAATGCACGCCGGCTTCAGCGCGCTGCGAAACGCCTGCCCGATGAACGCGCGCGCGACGGGCCGGCGCGTTCCGATGACGCCGGCGCTTGCGCAGGACCTCCGGCGCGTCGATGCGATCTGGTCCGGCTGCCGCCGCGATCACGGAGAGCGCGGCCCCTGGCTGTTCGGCGACTTCAGCATCGCCGACGCGATGTTCGCGCCCGTGGCGCTGCGCGTCAGGACCTACGGGCTCCCGCTGTCCTCGCTCGCGACGCGCTACTACGACACGATGCTCGCCGATCCCCATCTCCTGGAATGGATCGCGGATTCCTGCCGCGATACGCAGGTCATACCGCACGATGAAGCCGGCGTCGGTGCCTAAGGCGCGTCCCGCCATGAACTGGGCCAGCGCGATCGGTCTCGGCGCGCGGCTCGAGGCGGCGATCGCCGAGGCGGCTGAACAGCTCGAGGGCGAGTCCGGCGGCACGTCCAGCGACCTCGCGATCGCGTTCGTCTCCGCGGCCTACGGCGCGGCGATCGACAAGCTGCCGCAGCTCCTGCGCCCGGTCATCGGCGACGGCCTCCTCATCGGCTGCAATGCCGGCGGCCTCATCGGCGGCGGCAGCGAGGAGGAAGACGAGCCGGGCATCGCCCTGCTCTGCGGCCGCATGCCCGAGGCCGCGCTCGCCTGCCAGCATCTCGAGCAGTCGACGCTGCCCGCCCTCACGGCGCCGCGCGAGAAGTGGTGGCGCCTTTTTGACCTCGGCCCCGAGTCGGAACCGAGCTTCGTGGTGCTCGCGGACCCGACGACGCTCGACGCTGAAGCCTGCGCGCGCGGCATCGACCGCGCATTTCCGGGCTCCACGGTGATCGGCGGCCTCACGAGCGGCATGCTCGAGCCGGGCACGGCCCGGCTCCTGGCCGGCAGCGAAGTCCACCGGTCCGGCGGCACGCTGCTCGCGCTCTCCGGAAACGTCGTCATCGACCCGGTACTGGCGCAGGGTTGCCGGCCGATCGGCGACCCCCTCTTCGTGACCGCCTGCGAGAACAACCTCGTCAGCGAGCTCGACGGGCGACGCCCGAAGGAAATCCTCAGCGCGCTCTTCGCCGAGCTCGGCGAGGAGGACCGCGCGCGCTTCGGGGACGCCCTCTGCATCGGGCTCGCCCTGCCCGGGCCGCGGCAGACGATCGGCGCCGGCGACTTCCTGATACGGAACGTCCTCGGTCTCGATCCCGACAGCGGTGCGCTGTGGATCGGCGCGCGCGTCGTTCCGAATGCGATCGTCCAGTTCCACCTGCGCGACGGCAAGTCCGCTTCCGACGAGCTCGAGGAGCGGCTATCCGCTTCCCTCGCGGGCCGCGCGGCGCCGACCGCGGCGATCCTCTTCGCCTGCGTGGGGCGTGGCCGCAACATGTTCGGCGTGAGCGGCCACGACTCCGGCACGCTGCGGCGCATGGTCGACATCCCGGTGGCAGGCATGTTCAGCGCCGGCGAGATCGCGCCCGTGCAGGGCGCGACCTTCGTGCACGGCTACTCGAGCGTCTTCGGCCTCATCCGGCCAAGGACGGTCACCGTCGCCTGATAGAATCCCCGCGGACTTTCGGGGGACTTCGATGAAAGGCATGCTGCTGGCCGCGGGCCTCGCGGCCGTTTCCTTCATTGCATCGGCGGCGCCCCATGGCCTCACGGCCGCCGACCTCGTCGGCTTCGCGCGCCTGTCCGAGCCTGCGCTTTCGCCGGACGGCCGGCGTGTCGTTTACACGCTGCGCGAGACCGACCTCGCCGGGGACCGCGGCCGCACGGACCTGTGGCTGCTCGACCTCGACGACGATTCGCAGCCGCGGCGGCTCACCAGCCATGAGGAAAACGACAACTCGGCCGACTGGGAGCCCGGCGGACAGGGCGTCTTCTTCCTCTCGTCGCGCAGCGGCACGGCCCAGGTGTGGTACCTCCCGCTCGGCGGCGGTGAGGCGATGCAGGTGACGCGACTGCCGCTCGACGTCGCGAGCTTCCGCGCCTCGCCGCGCGGCGACCGGCTCGTCGTCGCCATCGAGGTGTTCCCGGATTGTCGCGACCTCGCCTGCACGAAGAAGCGGCTCGACGACCAGGTCGCGGTCAAGCAGCACGGCCAGGCCTACGACCGACTGTTCGTGCGGCACTGGGACAAGTGGGAGGACGGCCGCGTCTCCAAGCTTTTCTCGGTCGCCCTCGACCCCCAGCAGCGCGCACGCGGCGAGCCCGTGCCGCTGTCGGCGCAGGTCGATGGGGACGTCCCGTCGAAGCCGCAGGGCGGAAAGTCCGACTTTGCATTCAGCCCCGACGGCGCGCAGGTCGTCTTCGCCGCCCGGACGCGCGGACGCATCGAGCCCATCTCGACGAATTTCGACGTGTGGCGCGTGCCGGCCGACGGAAGCGCGGCGCCCGTCAACCTCACCTCCGACAACCCGGCCTGGGACGCGCAGCCCGCGTACTCGCCGGATGGAAAGCTGATCGCGCACCTCGCGATGGAGCGCCCGGGATTCGAGGCCGACCGTTTCCGCCTCGTCGTGCGCGACGCTAGTACCGGCTCGATCCGCTTCACGACGCGCGACTGGGACCGCTCGATCGCCTCCTTCCGCTTTTCGCCGGACGGCAAGGAGGTGTACGCAACGGCGGACGACATGGGCCAGCATCCCCTCTTCGCCATCGACATCTCGAGCGGCGCGCGCCGCAAGCTGACGGCGGCAGGCAGCGTCACCGAGTTCGACGCGGCGGGCGCACGCGTGGTCTACGCGCTGCAGACGCTCTCCGCCCCGGCCGACCTTTACGTGATCGACGGCCGCGGGCCGGCGCACCAGGTCACCGAAGTCAACAAGCCGCGCCTGGCGGACTTGCGATTCGGCGAGTACGAGCAGTTCAGCTTCGCGGGCGCTGGCGGCGAGACGGTCTACGGGTACGCGATGAAGCCCTGGAATTACGCCGCCGGCCAGCGCTACCCCGTCGCGTTCATCGTGCACGGCGGCCCACAGTCGAGCTACGCGAACAACTGGAGCTATCGCTGGAATCCCGAGATCTTCGCCGGCGCGGGCTACGGCGTCGTGTTCATCGACTTCCACGGCTCGCCGGGCTACGGCCAGGCGTTCACCGACTCGATCAGCCGCGACTGGGGCGGCAAGCCGCTCGAGGACCTCCAGAAAGGGCTCGCGGCGGCAACGGAAAAATTTTCATGGCTCGACGGCGGCCGCGCCTGCGCGCTCGGCGGCTCTTACGGCGGCTACATGATGAACTGGATCGCGGGCAACTGGCCCGACCGGTTCCGCTGCCTCGTGAACCACGCGGGCCTCTTCGACCACCGCTCGATGTACTACACGACCGAAGAGCTTTGGTTCCCGGAGTGGGACCACGGCGGGCCGTACTACGAGAATCCCGATGGGCACGAGAAATCGAACCCGGCGAACTTCGTGAAGGCCTGGAAGACGCCGATGCTCGTGATCCACGGCGCGCTCGACTATCGCGTGCCGTACACCCAGGGCCTTGCGACCTTCACGGCACTGCAGCGGCGTGGCATCGAGAGCCGTTTCCTCTTCTTCCCGGACGAGAACCACTGGATTTTGAAGCCCGCGAACAGCCAGCAGTGGCACGACGAAGTCCTCAAGTGGCTCGACGCGCACCTGAAGAAGTAGCCAGCGTGCAACGGAGACGCGGGGGACTGTCACCTTTGCGCGCGTTTTGGCGCAAAGGGGACTGTCCCCTCCTCGTCAGTCTTCGCGCCACTCCGCGCGATAACCGCGGCCCAGAGCGATCAGCTTCTGCAGGAGCTCCGCGTACGCGACGCCGTCGTGCAACGCCGCGTCGGCGAAATCCTCTTCGCGCTCGAGGTTCGGGTTCGCGTTCGCCTCGAGGACGAACGGCACGCCGTCCTCGCCGACGCGAAAGTCGATGCGGGCATAGCCGGTCATGTGCAGCGCGCGGTAGATGCGCCGCGCGAGCCGGTCCAGGCGCTCCGCGAGGCCGGCCGGAAGGCCTTCAGCCTTCCCGCTCGTGATGCCATGCCGCTTCTGGTAAGCCCGGTCCCACTTTGCCTTGCGCGTCGCGATGGCCGCGCGTCCCGGCTTCAGCTCGCCGAAGATGAATTCCCAGGGCGTGAGCGTGCGTATGCGCTCGTTGCCGAGCACGCCGACGTAGAGCTCGCGTCCCGCCACGTACTCCTCGACGAGCGCGTCCGACTGCGTGTGCTCGTGGATGAACTCGATGCGCTCCCGGAGCCGCGGCGCATCCTCGACGATCGAGGCCTGCGAGATGCCGAGCGAGGCGTCCTCGGTCGCTGACTTCACGAACAGCGGATAGCGCAGCGCCCGCGGGATCCGGAGCGCGCCGCCGCGGCGGAACACGGCAAAGTGCGGCGTCGGGATCCGGTGGTAGGCGAGGATCTGCTTCGAGAGCACCTTGTCCCGCGAAAGCATCATCCCGCGCGGGTTGCAGCCGGTGTATGCCTGGCGCAGCAGCTCGAGGTAGGCGACGACGTGCTGGTCGTAGGTCACGATGCCGCCGAACTCCTCGAGCAGGTTGAAGCAGACCTGCGGCTGCCAGTCCTGGATGACTGCGCGGAGCTCCGTCAGGCTGTCACCGATCCCGACCGGCCGGACTTCGTGGCCGCACGCGCGCAGGCAGCTCACGACGTCGAATTCCGTCCGCAGCTCCGCCGCCGCCTCTTCTCCGACACCGTCGAGGGTTTCCGGCGGCACGAGCGTCTCGTGGACGAGGACGAGGACCCGCAGCCTTCGCATCGCAGGTCAGGCCGGGCGCGCGCCGGGCGCGGCGTCGAACAGCCTGTCCGCGAGCGATTCGATTTCCGCCGCCCGGGCAAGGCTGGCCCGCACGCCGGCGGACAGCGAGGCGGCGCCGTAGTAGGCACCCGCGAGCTGGCCGACAATCGCGGCCGCGACCTGCGCGTCGCCCGGGCGCGAAGCCGCCGCCTCGAGGCATTGCGCGAGATCGCCACCCTCCTCGAAGGCCGCGAGCGCGGACTCGAGCGCGGCGACCGCCGCGAACTTGGCGCGCAGGAGCCTGCGTGGCCTGCGCCCGCGCCAGGCGCCGCCGGCGAGCTCGCGGAGCGGCGGGCGCAGGCTCTCCGTTTTCCATTCGTCCGGCGCGGGGCTGAAATCCGCGGCGAGAAGCACCGCCTTGTCGCGGCCCGCGAGCGCGCCCGCGATCAGCGCGGCGAGGAACCGCACGGCGTCGAGGGTGAGCGGTGCCTGGTGCGTGACTCGCGCACAGTTGGCCGCGGCCTCGATCGCCTCGCGCGGCGAGGACCGAAACCACGCGACCGCGGGCCCGATGCGCGCGAGCGGCTCGGCATCGGCGTGCGCGGGATCGTGCGATCCCGCGTACGGGTTCCCGCTCCATTGCGACGCGGCCAGCGCGCGGCTGGTCGCGGCGCTGATCCCGACGCAGCTTCCCGTGCTCGACCAGAGTCCCTGGTGCTGCCACTCGCGGTAGCGGTCGGCCTGGTCCGCGCCGTCTGCGCCGCCCCGCGTCGCGAAGCTGTCCGCGAGGCACAGCGCCATCGCAGTCTTGTCGGACCAGGCCCCGGCTGGCAGGCCGAGAAGCGCATGGCCGAGCGCGTCGCCGGCCGCTAGCCCGAGCAGCATTCCGCGCACGCGGTCGCGCGCGTCGCCGCTCGCCGGCGACGCCGCGGCGGCAGCCTTCGGCGCTGGCGCGGCCTTCGCGCGAGTCGGCGCCGCGGATGACCTGGCTGCCGGTCGCTTCCAGCGCCGCACGTATTCCGCCTGCTCGTCGGTCTCGGGCACCTTCGGCCATGCGCGCGAGCGCGCGTTGTCGCGCCAGCGCCGGTTCAGGCGCTCGAGCGCCGTAGCGCCGCCGCCGGCGCGGCTCGCGAGCCAGCAGCCGGCGACGAGGTTGGTGCGGCCGATGCCGGCACGGCAGTGCAGGTAGATCGAACGGCCTTCCGCGAGGGCGCGGTCGAGCGCGTCGAGGATCTCCTGCATGTGCGCATCGGATTCCGGCACGCCGTGGTCGCGGATGGTCTTCCGGAGGTAGGTGATCGCACGGCTGGTCTTCAGTGCGGCGAGCGTCGGCTCGTATGACTGGGATTCAGCCGGGTCGGTCAGGTCGATGAAGCAGTCGATGCCGGCGTCGACGAGGCGACGCAGGCGCTTCTTCGTCGCGGCCGCGTCCGCGCCGGCGGGATGCTCGCCGGCGAGCAGGCGCTCCGGCTCGACCCAGTGGCTGTTCGGCAGCGGCGATTTCGCCACTAGGCGAACTCTCCAGGCGGCGCGCGCTCGAGGCCGGCGAAATCGAAAGCGGCGGGATCGGCGAGGTGCGAGGCCTCGACGTTGCAGAGCGCGTTGAAGATCGACTCGACGCGGCCCGGGCTGTCGCGCTCCCAGTCGGCCAGCATGCGGGCGATGGCCTCGCGCTGCAGGTTCGGCTGCGAGCCGCAGAGCGTGCAGGGGATGATCGGGAAGCCGCGTGCGCGCGCGTAGCGTGCGATCTCGCGCTCCGGCACGTAGCAGAGCGGGCGGATCACGACGTTTGCGCCGTCGTCGGACAGGAGCTTCGGCGGCATGGCCTTCAGCCTGCCGCCGTGGAACAGGTTGAGGAACAGCGTCTCGACGAGGTCGTCGCGGTGGTGGCCGAGCGCGATGCGCGTGAAGCCCTGCTCGCGCGCGTAGCGGTAGAGCGCGCCGCGGCGCAGCCTGCTGCACAGGCCGCATTGCGTCCGGCCTTCCGGGATCACGCGACGCACGACCGAGTAGGTGTCCTGCTCGATCACGTGGAACGGCACGCCGAGCGAGCCGAGGTATTCGGGCAGCACGCGGGCGGGGAAGCCGGGCTGCTTCTGGTCGAGGTTGACGGCAGAAAGCTCGAAGGAAACCGGCGCCGCGCGCTGCAGCGAGAGCAGCATGTCGAGCAGCGTGTACGAGTCCTTGCCGCCGGACAGGCAGACCATCACGCGGTCGCCCTCCCCGATCATGCGGAAGTCGGCGATCGCCTTGCCGACGAGGCCGCGGATGCGCGCCGAAAGGCGCCGGAAGTTCGAGGAATATTCGGTGGCCGCCGGGATCATGGCCACATTCTAAGATTCGGCGAGGTACTTGCGCTCCAGGTACCGAAGGAAGGGAGCTGCGGACAAGGGCCGCCCGGTGGCGTGCTGCACGAGCTGCGGCACGCCGAGGCTCGCGCCCATCGCGTGCACGCGCTCCCGCAGCCACGTGAGCAGCGTGCCGAACTGCCCCGCCGCGATCTCCGCCTCGACGCCTGGCTGCTGCTCGCGGATGGCCTCCCAGAGCTGGCCGGCGATCACGGCGCCGACGCCGTACGACGGGAAGTGGCCGAAGGATCCGATCGCCCAGTGGATGTCCTGCAGGCAGCCCTCGACGTCGTTCGCGGGGACGAGCCCGAGGCGATCGGAGGACAGCGCATTCCAGGCGTCGCGCAGCTCCTTCACGGCGAGCTCGCCCGACAGCAGCCGGCGCTCCAGTTCGTAGCGCATCCAGATGTGCGTCTGGTACGTGAGCTCGTCCGCGTCCGTGCGGCTGGTCCCGCGCGCGACGCGGTTCAGGTGGCGGTAGAGGTTCTCCTCGGTCCACTCCGGGCTTGCGGCGCCGTAGTGCTTTTCGAGCAGCGGCCGGAGGAACGTGACGAAGGCGCGGCTTCGGCCCACCATGAACTCGAGCAGCAGCGACTGGCTCTCTTCCATTGCCATGCCGCGGTCCTGTCCGACCGGCTGGTCCACCCACTCCGACGGCAGGCCGAGGTCGTAGAGCGCCTGGCCCGTTTCATGCAGCGCGCCGAGCAGTCCCTGGAACGCGTCCTTCAGCACGAAGCGCGTCGAGACCCGGATGTCGCCGGGGACGCCCTCGGTGAACGGGTGATCGCTTTCGTCGAAGCGGCCGCGGTCGAACGGAAAGCCGAGCGCCTTCATGACGTCGACGCTGAGGTTCCGCTGCCGGCTCACCGAAAAGCGTCCCTCGATCGGGATCGCGGGCGATGCGGCCTGAAGCTCGATCGCCTCGGTGACGAGCCCGGGCAGGCGCTGCGTGAGCGGCGTGAAGATCGCCTCGATGTCGCGCGACAGGAGGCCCGGCGTGAACTCGTCGGCGAGCGCGTCCCAGGGGTCGAGCGAGAAGCGCTGGCCGAGCAGCTCGGCCTTGCTGCGCACGAGCTTCACCGTCTCCTCGAGCTGCGGCGCGAGCACGTAGAAGTCGTTCGCCTCGCGTGCCTCGCGCCAGCGGGCCTCGGCCCGCGCGAAGGCCTTCGCCATGCGCGCGATCAGCGATTGCGGCGTTGCGATCGCGTGGTCGTGTAGCCGGCGCATCTCGCGCAGGTTCGCCGCCTGCCAGCCGGCGAGCGTCTGGGCGTTCGCGTCCGCCCGGTCGAGCAGGCGCGAGATCCGCGGCGAGACGAGGAGCGTGTGCGACTCGATCTCGAGCGCGGCGAGCTGGTCCCCGCGGACGTCCGCGCTCGCGCGCGGCATGGTGACCGCGGCATCCCAGCGAAGCACGGCGAGCACCCCCCGGAAGGCGTGGAGCCTGCGAAACTCCTGCTCGAGCTGCTGATACGGAGTCGCCGTCGCCAAAGCGCCGCTCCTATTTGACCGGCAAGCAGGACCCGATGGATGGGTCCCCGCAGGACCTGCGGGGCCTTCTCGTCGGGGATCGATTCTACCAGCGGCGGCTCCGGCGGACCGGCTGAAGCGATAAAAACACTTTATTTTTCAATCTCTTGCACCCGGAGGGTCAGCTTGACACCGACCGCCGGGTGCCCCGGGCTCAGGCGCGGCCGGCGGCCTCGGGTGTCTCGCCTTCAAGCCGGTCGATCTCCTTCGAGAGCGCCTCCGGGGAACCGGTGTACGGCGCGAGAAGCGCATAGAAGGAAGGCACGACGTAGAGCGAGAGCAGCGTCGAGAAAGCGACGCCGAAGATCACCACGACGCCGATGGCTGAACGGCTCGCGGATCCGGGTCCCCCGGCCAGGACGAGCGGCACGGCCCCCGCCACGGTCGCGATCGAGGTCATGAGGATGGGCCGGAGACGCACGCCCGCCGCCTCGACGATGGCGTCGCGCACGGAGCGACCCTCGTCGCGCAGCTTGTTGGCGAAGTCGACGATCAGGATCCCGTTCTTCGCGGCGAGGCCGACCAGCATCACGATGCCGATCTGGCTGAAGAGATTCAGGGTCTTTCCGAAAACCAGGAGCCCCAGCAGCGCGCCGGTCACGGCGAGCGGCACGGTCAGCATGATCACGAACGGATGAACGAAGCTCTCGAACTGCGCGGCGAGCACGAGGTAGACGATGAGCAGCGCCATCGTGAACGTGAAGAATACCGCGCCGCCCGCGTTCACGAACTCGCGCGACTGGCCCTTGTAGTCGATCTGCGCGATCTCCGGCAGCTCCTCGGACGCCGTCTTGCGCATCCAGTCGATCGCCTCACCGAGCGTGTAGCCGGAGGCGAGGCTCGCCGAGATCGTGATCGCGCGCAGGCGGTTGAACCGGTTGAGCGTGCCAGGCTCGGCCACCTCCGAGAGAGTCACGAGCGCGGACAGCGGCACGAGCTCACCGCTCCTCGCCGAGCGCACGTAGAGGTTCTCGAGGTTGGCGGGCGCGGCGCGGCTCTCGGGGCGCGCCTGCAGCACGACGTCGTACTCCTCGCCGTTCTCCACGAAGGTCGTGACGCGGCGCGATCCCATCATGGTCTCGAGCGTCGTGCCGATCTCCTCGGTCGAGACGCCGAGGTCCGCCGCCCGCTCGAAGTTGATCTCGATGCGCAGCTGCGGGCGCGTCTCCTTGTAGTCGGAGTCCGCGTCGAGGATGCCCGGGTTCTCCGCCATGCGCGCCAGCATGCGGTCGCGCCATCCGGCGATCTCCTGGTAGTCCGGGCCGCCGAGCACGATCTGCAGCGGCCGGCTGTTGCTGCGCAGGAGGCCCGTGCGCACGAACGGCGTCGCCCGCACGCTCGGTATCGCCGCGAGCTGGCTGCGCAGGGACTCGACGACCTGCGCCGTCGTCACATCGCGGTGGTTCCAGTCCTGCAGGAAGATGATCGCCTGGCCCGAGTTCATGTCCTCGCTCGCGCCGAAGAATCCGGGCACCCGCGTGTTGACGCGCTGGATCGGCTTGTCGGGCCCGGTCAGCGGCACGAGCAGCTGCTCGACCTTCTTGATCTGGGCGACCGTGTAGTCGTAGCCCGCGCCCTCCGGCGCCTCCACCGTGATGAAGAAGGCCCCGCGGTCCTCGCCGGGCGCCAGCTCCTTCGGCACGAAGTTGAACAGCAGGAAGCTGAGCAGCGCGCTGCCCAGCAGGATCGCGCCGAAAATGGCGGGCCGGCCGATGGTCGCGGCTACCTGGCGGCGATAGGCTGCGGAAAGCCGCGTCAGCTGCGCGTGGATCCACGCGTTGAGGCCGCGCGGCTGCGTGTGCGGGCGGATCAGCTTTGAGGACATCATCGGCGTCAGCGACAGCGCGACGAAGCAGGAGATCGCGACCGCCCCCGCCAGCGCGACCGCGAGCTCGCGGAAGAGCCGGCCCGTGTTGCCCTCCATGAAGCCGACCGGCAGGAACACGGCGACCAGCACGATCGTCGTCGCGATCACGGCGAAGCCGACCTGCGCGGTGCCACGCCGAGCCGCGACCAGCGGCGGCTCGCGCGCGTCCACGCGGCGCTGGATGTTCTCGACGACGACAATCGCGTCGTCGACGACGAGGCCGATGCACAGCACGATCGCAAGCAGCGTCAGGAGGTTGATCGTGAAGCCGAACGCCCAGAGCGCGGCGAAGGCCGTCACGAGGCACACCGGGATCGTGACCGCGGGGATCAGCGCCGAGCGGGCGTTGCCGAGGAACAGGTAGATCACGACGATAACGAGCGCGATCGCCTCGAACAGAGTCTCGAAGACGCGCTCGACCGCGGCGTCGATGAACACCGTCGAATCGAAGGCGACGAAGATGCGCGTGCCCTCCGGCAGGCTCTTCTGGATCTCCTCCGCCGTCTTGCGCGCGGCGCGCGCGACGTCGAGGCTGTTCGCCGTCGAGGTCTTGACGATCCCGAGCCCGACATTCTCGACGCCGTTGCTGCGGAAGTAGGCGCGGCGCTCCTCGGAGGCCCGCTCCACGCGGGCGACGTCGCCGAGCCGCACGAGGTAGCCCTCCGCGCCCTTGGCGAGCGTCAGCTTTGCGAAGTCCGCGGGATCGCGGTAGCCGCGCTGGACGCGCAGCGTGAAGTCGCGCTCCGAGGACTCGATCGATCCGGCCGGCAGCTCGACGTTCTCGCGCTCGAGCGCGTCTTCGACGTCGGCGACCGTGAGCCCGCGCGCCGCGAGCGCCGCGCTGTCGAGCCAGACGCGCATCGCGTAGCGCTGCCCGCCGGCGACGCGCACCCGCGAGACGCCGTCGAGCGACGAGAGCCGGTCCACGACGTAGCGGTCCGCGTAATCCGTGAGCTCGAGCGTGTCCATCCGCGTCGAGCTCATGTTGAGCCAGAGGATCACGTCGGCGTCCGACTCCGCCTTCTCGATCTCGGGCGGGTCCGCCTCCTCCGGCATACGGTCCACGACGCGGCTCACGGCGTCCCGCACGTCGTTCGCGGCGGCCTCGATGTCCCGGTCGATCGAGAACTCGATGCTGATGCTGCCCTCGCCGTTGCTGCTCTGGGACTCGATCGTCTCCACGCCCTCGATTCCCGAGAGGGCATCCTCGAGCACCTGCGTGATGCGGGTCTCGACGACGGCGGCCGAGGCGCCCGGGTACTCGACGAACACCGACACGATCGGAGGGTCGATGGCCGGCAGCTCGCGCAGCGTGAGGCGCGTGTAGGCAATCACGCCGAGCACCACGAGCAGGAGGGAGAGGACCGTCGCGAAGACCGGCCGGCGGATCGACAGGTCGGAGAGGACCACGCTACTTTCCGGCGGCCGCCGGCGCCGCCGCAGCGACGCGGGCGCCGTCGCGCAGCTTGACCGCGCCCTCGGTCACGATCGTGTCGCCGGCCGAGATCCCGGACGCGATCTCCACCTCGCCGCGGCGGCGCGCACCGAGAGCGACCTTCACCCGGCTCGCGGTCTGGTCCCCGGCGACGCGGAAGATGAACGCGTCGGTGCCCACCTGGATCACGGCGATCTCGGGCACGACGATGGCGGTCCGCGGCGCCTGGTAGAGCCGCACCGAGAGCAGCATGCCGGGCCGCAGCGACCGGTCGGGATTCGGCAGCTCGGCGCGCACGGTGACCGAGCGCGTCACGGGATCGACGCGCGAGTCGACGGTCGTGATTTGGCCGGCGAACTCGCGGTCCGGGTAGGTCTCGCTGTGCGCCGCGATGTCCTGGCCCTTCTGGAGCACGGCCAGG
>DATJFN010000005.1:0-8207 GCA_035495635.1 Steroidobacteraceae bacterium
ACCCGGTCCCACCGGGATCTCGTGCTCGCGCGCCCAGCGGATGAAATCCGCGACGACGAGGAAGTAGCCTTCGAAGCCCATGCCGCAAATGACGCCGAGCTCCTGCTCGAGCCTCGCGCGATAAGCGTCGCCGTCCGCCGCTGCGGCACCGATGCGCCGGGCGAGCCCCTCGGCGGCGAGGCGACCGAGAAATTCGGGCGCACCGGTTCCGTCCGGGACCGCGAACGCCGGAAGGTAGGTGCGGCCCTGCGCGAGCGGCACCGAGCAGCGGCGCGCGATTTCGACGCTGTTTTCGATGGCCTCGGGCAGGTCGCGGAAGATCGCGGCCATCTCCGCCGGCGTCTTCAGGTACTGCTCGGGCGAGTACGGGCGCGGCCGGCCGGCGTCGTCCAGCCGGAGCCCTCCATGGATGCAGACGCGCGCCTCGTGCGCCTCGAATTCCTCGCGCGAGATGAATCGGACGTCGTTGGTCGCGACGACGGGCGTCGGGCGCCGCGCCACGAGGCCGAGGACGCCGGCGACGAGCTCTTCATCTCCCGCCCGCCCGGTGCGCTGGATCTCGAGGTAATAACGGTCACCGAAGAGCTCCTGCCAGCCCGCGAGAAGCCGGGCCGCTTCTTCGGCGCGGCCCGTGAGCAGGGCGCGGCCGACGTCGCCCTCGCGGCCGCCGGAGAGCGCGATGATTCCCTCGGTCGACTCATCGTCGAGCCAGTCCCGCGCCAGCAGCGGACGGCCGCGTTCCTGGCCTTCGAGGTAGGTGCGCGAGACGAGACGCGTGAGGTTCTGGTAGCCGGTCTCGTTCTGCGCGATCAGGGTGAGGAGTGCGGGCTCGCCGCGCTCGCTGCCGTCCGCGACCCAGAGGTCGGCGCCGATCACCGGCTTCAGCCCGCGCTTTTCCGCCTCGCGGTGAAACTTCACCATGGCGAACAGGTTGCCGTGGTCGGTGAGGGCAACAGCGGGCATGCGGGCCGCCGCGGCCGCTTCCATCAGCTCGGGCACGCGCACGATTCCGTCCACGAGCGAGTACTCCGTGTGCAGGCGCAGGTGGACGAACGACGGGGCGCCGGCGCGGGTGCTCTCGGGGGGCATTCGGCGATTTTACCGCCGGACGGGCGCGAAGCTCTGGCGGTGCAGACGACAGGGCCCGTGGAGCGTCAGGCAGTCCAGGTGCTCCGGAGTGGCATAGCCCTTGTGGCGCTCGAAGCCATACGCCGGGAACACGCCCGCCACGCGAGTCATCCAGGCGTCACGGCTCACCTTGGCGAGAATTGACGCCGCGCTGATTTCCCGGACCCGCGCGTCGCCCTGCACGATCGCCTCGAATCCGCAGTCGAGGCCCAGCATGCCGCCGTCCGGGCAGCGATCGCCGTCGAAGCAGACGCGGAGCGGCATCACGGCGAGCCCGAGCAGCGCACGCCGCATCGCGAGCATCGAGGCCTGGAGGATGTTCAGGACATCGATTTCGGCGGCATCGACCCATCCGATGGCCCAGGCGATCGCCCGCCCCTGGATCATCGCGGCCAGGCGCTCGCGGTCGGCCGCTTCCAGGAGCTTCGAGTCGCGCAGGCCCGCGATGGGCCGCCGGGCGTTGAGGATGACCGCCGCCGCCACCACCGGGCCTGCCAGCGGTCCGCGCCCTGCTTCGTCGACGCCCGCCGTCAGCCCGCCCGCGAGGCGCGGAATCGCGGCCCTGCCGGGCCTCACGGCGCCTCGCGCCGGGCGAGGGACAGTATCGCGTCGGCCGCCTGCCCGCTGGCGCCTCGCTGCAACTGCCGGTGGATGGCCGTAAACAGGGCCTCCAGCTCCGCGACCGCCTCGGGCTCGTCCAGCCACCGCTCGAGCTCGCGCCCGAGACGCTCCGGATTGACGTCCGCCTGCGCCAGCTCCGGTACGACGGCACGGCCCGCGAGCAGGTTGGGCTGCGCAAAGAAAGGCGCCTTGAAGAGGCCCATGCCCCGCAGCAGAAATGCGGTCAACGCGCCGAGGCGGTATGCGACGACCATCGGCCGCTTGCACAGGAGCGTCTCGAGCGTCGCGGTTCCCGACGCGACGAGCGCGACGTCCGCCGCCGTCAGCACCGCCTGCGAGCGGCCCTGCACGACGAGAACCTTGAGGTCCGGCGCGCGACGCGCGAGCGCAGACTCGAAGGCGGACCGTGTACTTTCTCCCGCGAGCGCCGCCACGAACGCGAGGCCGGGCCGCCGCGCCGAGAGCCAGGCAGCGGCGCCCGCAAAGTCGTCCGCGAGGCGCGACACCTCGCCGATGCGGCTGCCCGGCAGGAGGGCGACGACGCGCGCTTCCGACGGAAGGCCGAGCGCCCTGCGGGCCGCGGCGCGGTCCGGCACGACCGGCAGCTGGTCTGCGAGCGGATGGCCGACGAAGATGGCCCGCAACCCGGCCTCGTCGTACACCGCGCGCTCGAATGGCAGCAGGCACAGCACGAGGTCGAGGATGCGCGCCATGCGCGAGGCGCGGCCGCGGCGCCAGGCCCAGACCTGCGGGCTCACGTACTGCACGGTGCGCAGCCCCGCCGCGTGCAGCGCGGGCGCGAGGCCGAGGTTGAATTCCGGCGCGTCGATGCCGACGAAGACGTCGGGCCTTAGGTCGAGCATCGCGCGGCGCACGCGGCCGCGCAGCGACAGGAGCCGCGGCAGGTGGTGCAGCACCTCGAAGAGGCCCATGACCGCGAGTTCTTCCGCATCGGCGACTCGCTCGCAGCCCGCCGCCACCATGCGCGGCCCCGCGACGCCGACGAAACGCGCGTCGGGCGCACGCTCGCGCACTGCCGCAATCAGCGCGGCGCCCAGGTTGTCGCCCGAGGATTCGCCCGCGACGAGACCGATGGTGAGGGAATAAAGGGGACGCGCCCCTTTAACGTCTACGGACATGCTGATCGCACCACTCTTTCTGTTAAAGGTGCGCGTCCCCTTTATTCCCCATCAGCGGATGATGCTGCGTTCGCTGGCGGCGAGGAAGTCCACGAACGGCGCGAGCTCCGGCTGCTGCGGGACGAGCGCGCGCAACTGTTCCGTCGCCTCGGCAAGCTTGAGGCCGGAGCGGTAGAACAGGCGGTAGGCGTTCTTGATGTTCGTGATCTGCGCCGCGTCGAAGCCACGGCGCTTCAGGCCCTCGCTGTTGACGCCCTTCGGCTCGGCCGGCGACCCCGCCACCAGCAGGTACGGCGGCACGTCGCGCGTCACGGCGGCATTGTTGGCGAGGAAGGCGTGCGCGCCGATCTTGGAGAATTGGTGAACGCCGGCGTAGCCCGAGAGTATCACCCAGTCTCCGAGGTCGACATGACCAGCGAGCGCGGTGCAGTTCGACATGACGCAATGGCTGCCAATGATGCAGTCATGGGCGACATGGGAATAGGCCATGAAGAGGCAGTCGTCCGCGATGCGGGTTTCGCCGCGGCCGCCCACGGTGCCGCGGTTGATCGAGCAGAACTCGCGGAAGACGTTGCGGTCGCCGACGATGAGCCTCGTCGGCTCGCCCGCGTATTTCTTGTCCTGCGGCGCGTCGCCGATCGAGGCGAACTGGAACACCTTGTTGCCGCGGCCGAGCCTGGTCGGTCCTTTCACGACAGCGTGCGGGCCGATCCAGCAGCCGGCGCCGATCTCGACGTCGGCGCCGATCACCGCGAACGGCCCGATCTCGACGTCCTCTGCGATCCGCGCGCTCGGGTCGACGATCGCGCGCGGGTCGATCACGGCTTGACCTCCGGCGCCACCATCATCGTCGCCGAGGCGGCGACGGTCCCGTCCACCTCCGCCGCGGTCTCGAACTTCCAGATGCCGCGGATGGCGCGCTCGAGCGTCGCCTTGAGCACCAGACGGTCGCCCGGCACGACCGGGCGGCGGAAGCGCGCATTGTCGATGCCGACGAAGTAGAAGCGGGATTTCTCGTCCGGGACGACGCCCGCGGTCTTGAAGGCGAGGATGCCCGCGGCCTGCGCCAGCGCTTCCAGGATGATCACGCCGGGCATGACGGGGTTGCCGGGAAAATGACCGGGGAAAAACGGCTCGTTGACGGTGACGTTCTTGATCGCCTCGATGCGCTTGCCGGGCACGCATTCGACGACGCGGTCGACCAGCAGGAACGGGTAGCGGTGCGGCAGCTGCGCCAGCACCGCGCGGATGTCCATTGCGAACCCTTCGCTCATGCCTCGCCCTCCCCGTCCTGCTCCGCGCCTTTTGCGCGCCCGGCCTCGAGCCGCCGCAGCCGCGCCACCAAGCGGCGCCACCTGGGCGCTTCGACCGCGGGCATGCCGGACGAGTACACGCCCGGTCCCGGCAGTGAATGCGACACGAGCGAATAGCCCGTCACGATCACGTCGTCGCCGATCTCGAGGTGGCCGGCGATGCCCACGGCACCGCCGATCATGCAGCGGCTGCCGATGATCGAGCTGCCGGAGATGCCGACGCAGCCCGCGATGACGGTGTGCGCCCCGATGCGGCAGTTATGGCCGACCTGCACCTGGTTGTCCAGCTTGACGCCCTCGCCGATCACGGTGTCCTCGAGGGTGCCGCGGTCGATCGTCGTGTTCGCCCCGACCTCGACATCGTCGCCGAGGCGGGTTCCGCCCAGGTGCGGTACTTTCACGTAGCCGTCGGCGTCCGGCGCGAATCCGAAACCGTCGCTGCCGACGACGGCGCCCGCCTTGAATGTGCAGCGATGGCCCGCGACGACGCCGCGGCAGAGCGTGACGCCCGCCTGGAGGCGGCAGTCGTCGCCAAGCCGCACGCCGTCCTCGACGACGCAGTTCGGTCCGATCGAGCAGCGCTCGCCAATCACCGCGGCGGCCCCGATCACGGCATTGGGCCCGACCCAGGCCGTCGCGGGAACCTGCGCCGACGGATCGACCTGTGCGCCGGCTGCGCGGCCCGCCTTCACCGCGTCGGCCGGATGCAGCGCCTGTGCGATCCGCGCGTACGCAGCATATGGACGCGGGCTGATGAGGGCGGCGACCGGGCAGTCTTCGGCGAGCTCGCGCGGCAGCACGACGGCGGTTGCGCGCGTCGCCGCGAGCTGGCGCCGGTACTTCGCGCCGGTGCAGAACGTGAGCTTGCCGGGCCCCGCGGAAGCGAGCGATGCGACGCCGTCCACCGAAAGGCCGGGATCGCCAGCGAGCTCGAGGCCGTAGCGGACCGCGATCTCGCCGAGCGTCATCGACATGCGACCCCCCTCGCGGCGGAGGCCGCTCAGGGCTTGGGCGGTGTCGCGGCGGGTGCGGGTGCCGGCGCCTTGGCCTTGATGGCCGCGACGAGCTGCGGCGTGATGTCGAGCGCATCGGCGGCATAGAGCACGCCGTCGCTGACGATCAGCTGGTAGCCGTTGGCACGGGCGTATGCCTGCACTTCGGTGAGCAGCGCGCGCTGCATCTTGCCGACTTCCTCGTTGCGGCGGAGGTTCAGGTCCTCTTGCAGCTCGTTGAAGCGGCGGTTGACGTTCAGCTCGAGGTCGCGCACCTCGCGCTCGGTGCGCACGCGGTCCGCCTCCGACATGACGGCGGCTTCCTTCTGCAGCTTTTCGCGCTTGTCCTGGAGGGACTTCTGCTGGGCGGCGACGTCGCGCTGGCGCGGCAGGAACTCATTCTCGAGCGCCTGCTGGGCCGACTTGGCCTGGGGCGACTCCTCGAGGAGCTTGCCGAAGTTGACGACGCCGATCTTGATGGCCTGCGCCTCGGCGCCCGCCGCGGCCGCGAAAGAGAGGGTTGCGGCCAGCGCGAAGGTGACGATGTTCCGGGTCATGTTTCTCATCTTGCCTCGATGCTCAGAATGCGGATCCGATCGTGAACTGGAAGCGCTCGACCTCGTCCGGGTAGCGGATCAAGTCGCCCTTGTATTCGTTAAGCGGTATGCCGTAGCTGAACCGGAACACGCCGAGCGGCGCAAACCACTGGATGGCCAGACCTACGGACTGCTTCAACTCATTGTAATCGAACTGGTAGTCCACGGGCGTGCGGCCGTCCCGGCCCACGAACTGGATGCCCGTGCCCTGCGAGAAGACGTTGCCGATGTCGAAAAACGCGCTGATGCGCGTGCTCGCGCGCCACTTCTCCGGCACCGGGAACAGGACCTCGGCGCGCCCCACCACCTTCAGGTTGCCGCCGTAGGGGTTGCCGAAGCCGTCCTTCGGGCCGAGGCGGCTCTCGGAGAAGCCGCGCACGGTGTCGGGCCCGCCCGCGAAGAACTGGCGGTAGGGCGGCAGCGAAGTCGTGTTCTTCCCGAGCGCATCGCCATAGGCGATGTTCGCGGCCATGGCGAACGTCCATTTTTTCCAGAGCGGAAGGAGCTGCAGGTAGTCGTAGCGCACCGTGTAGTAATTGACCTCGCTGCCCGGCGCCGTGACGGCGAGGGCGAGCGAATGCTGCAGGCCGCGGTCCGCGAAGATCGCGCGGTTGCGCGAGTCGAAATAGATGCTGCCGGCGAGCTCGAACGTGTCGAACTTCGTGCCATAGAGCGTCGTCGTCGTGACGATCGGCGGGTCGTCCGGGTTCGGTGCCGGCGACTCGTGCTTGATCTCGCGCGTGTAGGGATTGCCGTTGTTCTGCACCCAGTCGACGGCCTCGGGCGCGCTGCTAACCGGGTTGACGATGAGGTCCGAGCGCTGCGCGATCAGGCCGAAGCGCAGGCCGGCATACTCGCTGATCGGGTAGCCGTACTCCAGCGTGCCGGAAATGGTCGTCGTCGAGAAATCCGACGCCGCCGAAACATATTGTGTGACGTCGCGGTAGGTGAGGCCGATCGTGCGCGACACGTTGTCGATGTTCGTGTACGGGTCGGTGTGCGAGAGGCTGTAGGTCTTCGAGTACTGGCCGGCGACCAGCTCGAGCGCGACGCGCTCGCCAGATCCCATGAAGTTCGAGTGCACGAAGCTGCCGTTCAGCATGAACGACTGCGACTCGGAGTAGCCGATGCCTCCGCTGAACTGGCCCGGCAGGCCTTCCTTCACGTCGAAGTCGACGTCGACGAGGTCGGGCGTTCCCGGCACCGGGTTCGTCTCGTAGTCGACCTTCTCGATGTACGGCAGGCGCTGCAGGCGCTCCTTCGAGCGCTCGAGCAGCGCGTTCGAGAGGTAGGAGCCCTCCATCTGGCGCATCTCGCGGCGCAGCACCTCGTCGTTGATCGCGCTCGTGTTGATGAAGTTGATGCGGCGCACGTAGGCGCGGCTGCCCGCGTCCACGAAGAAAGTGAGGTCGACGGTCTTGGTGTCCTCGTGCGCGGTCGGCACCGGGTCGATCTTGGCGAAGGCGTAGCCCTCGGCCCCGAGCCGGTAGGAGATCAGCTCCTGCGACTGCGTGATGAGCTTGCGCGAATAGGTCTGGCCGGTCTTCACGAGCAGCAGGCGCTGCAGCTGCTCCTGCGGCACCTTCATCGTGCCCGCCATCTTGACCTCTCCGACCTTGTACACCTCGCCTTCGTGCAGGTTGAGCGTGATGAAGATGTCGTCCATCTCCGGCGCGATCGCGACCTGGGTCGACTCGACCGCGAAGTTCGCGTAGCCGCGGTCCTGGTAGTAGGACGTCAGCTTCTCGATGTCGCCCTGCAGGGACTCGCGCGAGTAGCGGTCGTCCTGCTTGTACCAGGAGAGCCAGTTCGGCGTCGTCAGCTCGAACTGGTCCAGCAGCTCCTTGTCGTCGTAGACCGTGTTGCCGACAAGGTTGATCTGCCGGATGCGCGCGCGCTTGCCCTCGACGATGTCGATCTTGATGCGCACCTTGTTGCCCGGCACCTCCTCGACCCGCGGGTCGATGCGCACGGCGTACTTGCCGCGGCTGAAGTACTGGTCCGTCAGGAAGCCCCGCACTTCCTCGAGCACGGACCGGTCGAAGGTCTTGCCGGAGGCGAGTCCCACGCCGCGCAGCGACTTCTGCAGGTCCTCGGTCTTGATGTCCTTGTTGCCCGAGAGCTCGAAGCTCTCGATGGACGGGCGCTCGCGCACCACGACGACGAGCGTCGAGCCGTCGCGGCGGAATTCGATGTCGCTGAAGAAGCCGGTCCCGAACAGCGCGCGGATCGCCTCCTGCACGTGGCGCTGGTCGAGCCGGTCGCCGATGTTGACGGGCAGGTAGTTGAAGACCGTGCCCTCGCTGATGCGCTGCAGGCCTTCGACGCGGATGTCGCCGACGGTGAAGTCCTCCGTGGCCTGCTGCGCGCCGGCGGCGCCCGCAAACGAGGCGAGGACGGCAATGACGAGCCGCCGCA
>DATJFN010000006.1:0-26535 GCA_035495635.1 Steroidobacteraceae bacterium
CGCCGCCATCTTCTCTTGCCCGGCCGGGTCGAGCGCGGTCGCGCCGGCATCGAATTCGACGAAATTGATCTCGGGGCCGCCGCCGAAAAGATTGCCGAGCAGCGTGAACGGCGACGTCGCGATCTTGGTGAGGAGGCCGACGAAGGCCTTCCAGATGATCGGGCCGAGCCGGAATTTGGGGTCATCGAGGCTGCCGCTCACGGGCAGGTCGAGGTCGATGACGCCATTCCGGTCCTTCAGCAGCGCGACTGCGAGCTTGAGCGGGAGGCTGACCGCATCCGGGCTTTCGACCTTATCGCCAAGCTGGAGCTGGTCGATCACAAATTTCTGCTTGGCGTCGAGGGAGCGGTTCTCGACGTGGTAGGTCACGTCGACCGAGAGCTTGCCCTTCTCAATTTTGTAGCCGGCGAAATGTCCCGAGTACGGCGTGACGCTCGTCATGTCGACGCCCGCGAACTGGATGCGGATGTTGGTGAAGAGCGAGGCGGAGAGCAGGTTCATCTCGCCATTAATGGTCGCGGGCGCATAGCGATCCACCTTGCCCTCGAGGTCGAGCTTCGCGCGCGAGACCGGATCGGACGAGAGCCCGTTCACGCTGCCCTTGAGGCCCTGGATGCTGACGGCGTAGTTCGGCTGGATCCAGAAGTCCGCGAAGTTGAGCGAGCCGTTGTCGATGAGGACGTTGTCGATCCGGATCTGGGTTTCCTGCGGTGGCGGCTCGCCCTCCTTCGCCACCTGGATGGATGCCTGGTAGGCGGGTGCGGGCTTCTCCGCCGTCATGACTTCCGTAACGTTGATGGTCTGGTCCTTGGCGATGATCACGCGCGCAAAGGGCGAGCGGGCCTTCAGCGTCTTTACGCGCAATTGTGCAACTCGGCCGTCGTAGCTGAAGTCCTCGGCGCGCAGCTGCTCCCACTTGATGAAGTCATCCTGCTGCGCCTTGTCGACGGTCCGCAGTTTGTCCACCTGCACCGTGCCGCTGGTCGCGAAGCCGCCTTCCGCGAGCAGGGTAATGTCGAGCTCGGCCGTGAGCCTCCCGCTCATGAGGTCCATGCGCGTGTAGCGATCGAGGTAGGGCTGGATCACCGTGAGGTCGAAGGCCTCGAGCGACGCCTTGCCCTCGAGCCGGCGGTCGTCGAGCGCGTACTTCAGGTCCGCCGCGAGGCTCGCAGAATGGTCGATCTTCGCATTCGTCACGATTCCGATCGTCGTCCCGGGCGCGGTGGAAAATCCCGTCACGCGCAGGTCGAAGGGATCGAGCATCAGCTTGATCGTGGGCTCGACCTGCCTGTCCTCGACCTGCACGACCAGCCCCCTGGCTTCGATGTCTGGAGCCGTAAACGTGAACGGCGATTCGCGCTCGGCGGGCGGAGCAGCCGGGGCGGCGGTCGACACCGGCTCGGTAGCGGGCGGCGGACTTCCGCCCGACGGTTGCGCAAGTTCCGTGAGATTGATCTTGCCCTCCGCATCGCGCCAGACGATGACGGATCCGCCGTTCACGAGAATTTTCTCGACGCCCGCCGCGCGCTGCGCGAGGTCGAAGCTCGCGTTCGTCGCCGTGACATTGGTGAAGTGGGCGACATCCAGGTCCTGGCCGATTCGACGGATCGCGAGCTCGTCGATCCCGAGTTGGCGGATATTCGCCTTGAATCGGGTACCGCTCTCGCCGACGGCCAGGTCGTAGTCGCCCTCGAAGGAAGCGATGCCCGAGGTGACGTCGAAACCGACCGATTCGCGCATGTAGGACCAGTGGGCGGGAACGCGCACGTTCGCGAAACGGAAACGCCCTTTCGAGACCAGCGGCGTCACGGAAATGCTGCCACTCCAGTCAAGCGTCGCGCCCGTCCCGGCCTTTGCGTGGAAGTCGTAGGCATTGTCGGTACTCGGCGTCGTGCTGAAGTCGTGCACCTCGAAGCTGAGCGGAACGAGGTCGTTCGCATAAGGCGTCGCGAGCGTCCGGTCGTTGAAGCGCAGGTGTCCGCCCGTCATCCGGAGCAGCTCGACAAAGAGCCGAGGCGGCTCCTTCTTCTCCGCCACAGTCTCCGGGGTCTCGGGGAACGGCTTCACGAGGTCCGCGAGGTTCAGCTCGCCGCCCGGGCGGATCACGATCCGCCCGTACGGTTTCTCGATCGAGATTTCCTTGAAGCTCGCGCCCGCTCGCCAGATGCTCGAGATGTCGAGGTTGACAAGCAGCCGGTCGAAGCTCGCGAGTGGTGTGCCGTCCGCGTCCGGAAAGCTGAAGCGATCGACGACGAGCTCGAGCGTGAACGGGTTGAACCGAATCTCGCCGAGCGTGAGCTTGCGGTCGTACTTCTCGCTCGCGAACTCCGTCGCCTGCGAGCGCAGGATCTTCGGTACGAGCCAGAAGCCCGCGGCGGCATAGGCGGCGACGAGCGCCGCCCCTGCCGCCGCAAGGACGATCCATTTCCGCGCGATCCGGATCACGCGCGGCTACCCATGGGTCAGCCTGCCGGCTTGACTTCGATGGCGACCGCTTCAGTGTACGCAACCTCGACGTGGTCGCCCTTCTTGAGGCCCTTGATGAACGTCTGTCCTTCGGGGCTCTCTACCGCGACGGTCCGCTGCTCGCCGTCCGAGCGCGTGAAGGTCACCTTGTTCGCTTTCGTGTCGACCGAATCGATCACGACGGTCGTGCGCATGACGACGCCGGCGCCCGCCGCCGGCATGCTGCCCGGCTGCGCAGAGCCCGCGGCGACATCCGTCTGCACGCCCTTCACGCCCTCGCCCGGCTTCTTCACCTCGGCGGCGAGCGCCTCGTAATAGCTCACGACGACCTTGTCGCCAACCTTCACCTGCGGAAGGTTCTTGACGTCGTCGCTGACCTCCACCGTGACGGACCTTCCGTCCGCTTCCTGCAGCGTGACGAGCCGGCTGGCCTGGTCGATGGCCGTGACCGTGGCCGTCTCCTGCACCAGATTCTCCCGGACCGCCGGCTTGGGCGGCTCCGTGGCGCAGGCCGAGAACGATACCGCGCAGGCGGCGGCCATCAGGGCTTTCATCATCATCTTCATGTCGAGTCTCCAGTTGGCGGGACGCCGATGGTACCGAGGGGCAAATGAATATGAAAATCTGGCAATTGCCTGTGAATGGGACCTTGGTCCCATCGGTCCGGCGATTTGCGCAATAATGCCCCAACCGGACCGATCATTCCTGCGCTGACCGGCCGCGCAAAGCATGGCGATTGACCTTCCGTTCCCGTCGGAGCAACCGGGTGGACTGGCTGTCCGTCACCTCGTCCGCTTCGCGCGGCGGGCGGCGCCACCGATTGCGACCGCGCTCGCCTACGTGCTCGCCGCGAAAGTGGGCGCCTGGCTCGCGTTTCCGTCGGCGCCCGTATCAGCGCTCTGGGCGCCGAATGCGATCCTGCTCGCGGCCCTCGTCCTCACGCGGCAGGAGCGTTGGTGGCTCTACCTGCTGACGGTCCTGCCTTTCCATTTCGCAGTCCAGCTCCCGGATGCGACGATCGCACGTGTCGCCATCCAGTTCGGCGCGAATGCCGCCGAGGCCGTGCTCGGCGCCTGGGCCCTCGTGCTGCTGTCCCCGCACCCGCGGCGATTCGACCGGCTGCGCACGGTGCTGGTCCTCATCTTGTTCGCCGGCGTGATCGCGCCGCTCGCGACGAGCTTCCTCATGGTGCTCGCGTTCAGCCTGGCCGACATCGAGGCCGACTTCTGGCTGACCGTCGTCGTACGGACGATCACGAACACCTTCGCGATCGTCGCGCTGGTCCCGCTCATCGTGCACGCGGTCACGGACCTCAGGAGCGGGCGGCGCCAGGTGCCGCTCTGGAACATTGTCGAAGCGGCCGCGCTCGCCATCGCGCTCGCCGCCGTCTGCGCGCTCGTGTTTGCGATCCCGGCCGGCGAGCGTCAGCCATCCGTCGCCTGGCTGTTCGCGCCGCTGCCGATCCTCGCCTGGGCGACGATCCGGTTCCGCGTGGTGGGCGCCTGCAGCGCGGCGCTCGTGGTCGGCGCGATCTCGACCTGGGGCGTGCTGAACGGGCACGGCCCGTTCGACGTCGCGAACCCGATCGAGAACGCGCTATCCCTGGTCTCCTTCCACGTCGTGATCTGCGTGACTTTCGTGCTCTGCGCGGCGCTACTGGAGGAATGGCGTCACGCCACCCGCGCCCTGGCCTCGAGCGAGGCGCGTTTCCGCAATATCTTCGAGCACAACATCATTCCAACGGCGATCTGGCACGGGGGCCTCAAGATCACCGACGCCAACGACGCTTTCCTGAAGCTGACCGGCTACGGGCGCGAGGAGATCGCGGGCGGCGCGGTCGCGATCGACCAGCTCGCGGCCGGTTTTAGCGCGGGCGGCGGCGACACCGGCGTCGCTGAAGCCGAGCTCAGGTTGCCGGGCGGCCAGCTCGTGCCGGTGGTACTCGGCCAGGCACGTTTCGACGAGGGCGACGGCGGCGTGCTCTACGCGTTTGACCTCTCGCCGTTCCGCAGCGCCGAGGCGGGCCGCGTGCGCGCCGAGGGTTTGCATGCCGCGGTGCTGGGCTCGGTGCACGACCAGATCGCGGTCCTCGACGGCAACGGCACTCTCATCGAAATCAACGAATCGTGGCTCCGCGCGGTGCAGCTGTCGCACCCGGCCCGTTTCGACCGCGTGCTTGCCGGCGATAGCTACCTGGGCGCCGCAGCGCGCGCGGCTGAAAGCGGCGACCGCGCCGCGGGCGAGCACCTGAACGCCCTGCAGAGCGTGCTCGAGGGCCGCGAGACACGCTGCCAATTCGAGTACACCGAGCCTGCCGGCATGGAGCAGGCCTGGATCGAGGTATCGATCGAAAAGCTGCGGCGCCCGGAAGGCGGTGCGGTCGTCACGCGCGCCGACATCAGCGCGCGCAAGCGCGCGGAGCACGAGGCGCGCGTCCAGCAGCAGCAGCTCACCCACCTCGGACGCGCGGCGGTGCTCGGCCAGCTCTCCGGCGCCTTCGCGCACGAGCTGAACCAGCCGCTCACCTCGATCCTCGGCAATGCTGAGGCGGCGCTCCGCCTCATCGACAATGGCGAGGCGGACTTCGCTGAGCTGCGCGAAATCCTGCGCGACATCGTCCACGACGACCTGCGCGCGGCGCAGGTGATCGACCGGCTGCGGGCCCTCCTCGAGAAGGGCGAGATGCTGCGGCGCCCGGTGGACCTCGGTGCCACGGTGCGGGAGGTGCTCGAGATCGCGAAGAGCGAGCTCATCACGCGTCATGTCCGCGTCACCGTGGATCTCGATCCGAATCTCCCCGTCGTCATGGCGGACCGCGTGCAGATGCAGCAGATCCTGCTGAACCTCCTGATGAACGCGTGCGAGGCGATGGGCGGGCTGCCTGTCGCGGAGCGCAAAGTGAGGCTTGCCACCCGCTACTCCCCGGCCGAGTCTTGCGTGCAGGTGACAGTGGAGGACGGGGGCTGCGGCATTCCGGCCGGCGACCTGGAACGAATTTTCCAGCCGTTTGTCACTAGCAAGTCGAGCGGGATGGGCATGGGGCTCGCCATTTGCCGCTCGGTTGCGGAATCGCACCGCGGCCGGCTTTGGGCTGAGAGCGAGGGTTGCGGCGCGACGTTTTACCTGCAGGTGCCCATGGGGGGGTCGCTCGCATGAGTGCAAGCGCCATCGAACCGACGGTATTCCTGGTCGACGACGACGCGACGGTACGTGCGGCGCTCCGGCGCGGCCTCGTTGCGGAAGGCTTCCCGGTGCGGCTATTCGAGAGCGCCGATGACTTTCTCGCAGAGGACGATCCCGCGCTTCCGGGCTGCCTGATTGCCGACGTCGCGATGCCCGGCATGAGCGGCCTCGAACTGCAGTCCCTGCTCGCGGCCCGCGGCTACAGCCGGCCGATGATCTTTATCACGGGCAAGGGCAGCATCCCGATGAGCGTGCAGGCGATGCGGGCGGGCGCCATCACCTTCCTGCCGAAGCCGGTGCGGCTCGGCGAGCTGGCCGCGGCGGTCCGCGAGGCGTTCGAGCGCGACCGTCAACGCCGCGAAGAGCAGGCCGAGCGCACACAAGTCGAGTCGCGCCTCAAGGCGCTGACGGGCCGCGAGCGCGAGGTGCTCGAGCTCATCGTCATCGGCAAGCTCAACAAGCAGATCGCGGCCGAGCTCGGCGCCGCGGAGAAGACCATCAAGGTCCACCGCGGCCGGGTCATGGCCAAGCTGAACGTCCGCTCGGTGGCCGAGCTCGTCAACCTGACCGCCCGGCTCATCCGGCACGCCGAGTCCCCGCACCGGGCCGGATAGGACAAAGGTCCACTGTCCGGGGTGGCCGTCGCGGGCGCTAACTGGCCCCGCAATGGACAAAGAACGCCCATTCGTCGCCGTCGTTGATGACGAGGAGTCCGTCCGCTCCGCGCTCCTCCGGCTCCTGCGCGCAGAGCGAATCGACTGCGAGGGCTTCGCCTCAGGCGAGGAGTTCCTGCGTTCGATCGAACTGCGCCGGCCCGACTGCCTCGTGCTCGACCTGCAGATGGCGGGCCTGAACGGCCGGGACGTGCAGCGCCAGCTGATCGGGCGGAGGAGCCCGATCCCGCTCGTCATGATCACGGCCCACGATGAGCCTACAATACGCGAACAGTGCCTCGCGGACGGGGCTTCGGCGTACCTGCGCAAACCCTTGCGTGGGGACTTGCTGATCCGCTCGATCCATGCGGCGATGGCGGGAGCCCCGGCGCGGTAGGACCAAGGTCCGATGCTCGGGGCGCCGCCCCTGAACGACACTTTCGCGTTTCACACAAGGAACCATCGATGAAGAAGATGCTCCTGGCCGGCCTCGCGGCAATGGCCTTGCTGACCGCCTGCGAGTCGGGTCCGACGATTCGCTCGAACGTGGACCCGGCGGCGAACCTCGGGAGTTACAAGACGTACATGTTCCCGGAGCGGACCGGCACGGATCGCCCCGGCGTGTCGACGCCGATCACCGCGTACTTCAAGGAAGCGATCCGCCGCGAGATGGATTCGCGCGGCTACAAGTACGTCGAGGGCGGGCCCGCCGACCTGCTGATCAACTTCAACGCCAACTCCAAGGAGAACGTCGATGTCCGCACGACGCCGGGCTCGTATGGATATGGTGGTTACGGCTACTACGGCTATCGCGGCGGCATGTACGGAGCCTCGGCTTTCCCGCCGGAGGTCGAGACCGTCCGCTACCGGCAGGGTACCGCCAATATCGACGTCGTCGACCTCGCGCGCAAGCAGGTCGTCTGGGAGGGCATCGCCGAGGCCCGCCTCACGGACAAAATGATGAAGGACCCGCGCACGGCGATCAGCAACGTCATCGCCGAGATGTTCCTGCAGTACCCGGGCAAGGCCGGAGGATGACGCGGCACGCCCTGGCATTTCTTCTGTTGAACGCGGCGGCCTCCGGGCCGCCGCTGGCTATGGCGGACGAGCCAACGCCGGGAGCGGATGCCGACCAGCTCGCGAAGCAGCTCTCGAACCCCGTCGCTGCGCTCATCAGCGTCCCGCTGCAGCTCAACTGGGACACGGGCTACGGCGCGGGCGGCGACGGTGAGCGCTGGCAGCTCAACATCCAGCCCGTTGCACCGTTCCACCTCAATGAGGAATGGAACGTCATCTCGCGGACGATCCTGCCCGTCATCGACCAGGAGGACGTGGTTCCCGGCTCGAGCCAGAGCGGGATTGGGGACATCACGCAGAGCCTCTTCTTTTCTCCCAGGAAGCCGACGAAGAGCGGGTGGATCTGGGGCGTCGGCCCGGCCTTCCTCCTGCCGACCGCAAGCGACGACGCGCTCGGGACCGAGAAATGGGCAATCGGCCCGACCGCCGTCGTGCTCAAGCAGACCGAATCAGGCTGGACCTACGGCGCGCTGACGAACTACCTGGTCGCGATCGCGGGGGACGAGGACCGGGCCGACGTCAACGCCTTATTTCTCCAGCCCTTCCTGACGAAGGCGATCGGCAAGGGCCAGACGATCACGCTGAACTTCGAGAGCACCTACGATTTCGAAGTCGACGCCTGGAACGCGCCGTTCAACGCGACCTATTCAAAGGTCACGCTCATCGGCCACCAGCGGGTCAGCTTCGCGGGCGGCGCGCGTTATTACGTGGAAACGCCATCAGGCGGGCCGGATTGGGGGCTGCGCTTCGTCGTCACGCTGCTCTTCCCGACGTAGGCGAATTCCGACAGGGCGATCTGACGCGAGTCGGACTTGAGGCGCAGGACGCGCGGGGTCATAGTCCGACGACCGGACAGAGGGCCTCGCATGGGCGTCAGCGACTTGTTTTCCCGGCGCGCCAGCGCCGGCAGCGCGAGTCCAACAAGCACATCCTCAACGCATGCCCACGACGAGCAAGGCATGCCGCTCGCCTTCCTCGGCGCGATCGTCGAGTCCTCGGACGACGCGATCATCGGCATGACACTCGAGGGACTCATCATCTCGTGGAACGAGGCCGCGACGCGCATCTTCGGGCACAAGCAGTCCGACGCGGTCGGCCAGCCCATCACCGGCCTGATCCCGAAGGAATTTCACGACGAGTCGCTCCGGATGCTCGAAAAAGTCCGGCGCGGCGAGCGCGTCGACCATTTCGAGACCACGCGGGTGACGAAGGACGGCTGCCGCATCCGCATGTCCCTGACCCTCTCGCCGGTGCGTGACGCGACCGGCGTCGTCATCGCGGCGTCCGAAACTTCGCGCAATATCGAGGCGCAGAAGCGGGCCGAGCGTGCGTCGGCCCAGCTCGCGGCCATCGTTGCCTCGTCCGAAGATGCAATCGTCAGCAAGTCCATCGACGGGATCATCCAGACCTGGAACGCGGGGGCGCAGCGGATCTTCGGCTACTCGCCCGAAGAGATCATCGGCAAGCCCATCACGACCATCATCCCGCCCGAGCTTCACGACGAGGAATCGATGATCATCGAGCGCATCCGCGCGGGCCAGTCAGTCGAACATTTCGACACGATGCGCGTGGCCAAGGACGGCCGCCGCGTGCCTATCTCGCTCACCGTATCTCCAATCCGGAATGCACGCGGCCAGGTCATCGGTGCGTCCAAGATCGCGCGCGACATCACGCAGCGCAAGCGCGCGGAGCGCGAGCTCGTCGACAGCCGGCGCCGGCTCGCCGCCGAAGCGGCGGCGCTCGTCCGGCTCTCCGAGGCGAGTACCCGGCTCTGGCAGAGCCAGAGCCTCGCGAGCGGCCTCGACGAGATACTCCGGACTGTGAAGGAACTGACGGGCGCCTCCAAAGGAAACGTCCAGCTCGTCAACGCGAGCCGTAATACGCTCTCGATCGTCGCCTATGACGGCTTCGATCCCGCTTTCCTCGCGACCTTCGAGCACATTTCCGTGGACGACCGCCGCGCGGCCTGCGGACGTGCCATCTCCGAGGGCCGCGCGATCCTGATCGAGGACGTCCAGGCGGACGCCGGCTACCTGCCCTATCGCGACGTCGCGCGCGCTGCGGGATACCGCTCGGTCATTTCGGTACCGCTCTTCGCGGCCGACGGCTCGAAGCTCGGCGCCATCTCGGTTCACTTCCCGTCGCCCCACCGCCCGAGCGAGGCCGAGATGCGGCGCCTGCAGCTCTATTGCCGCCAGGCCAGCGACTTCATCCAGCGCATCCACCTGGAGCACACGCTGCGCCAACGCGAAGAGGCGCTCCAGGAGGCCGACAGCCGGAAGAACGAATTCCTGGCGCTGCTCGCGCACGAGCTCAGGAACCCGATCGCGCCCATCCGGTATGCGCTCGCGATGGCGCGCAAGCCCGGGATCAGCGCCGAGCAGCGGATGCGGGCCGAAGACATCATCGATCGCCAGGCCGCCCACATGGGCCGCCTGCTCGACGACCTGCTCGACATCTCGCGCATCACGCGCGGCAGCCTCGAGCTCCGGAAGTCCGCAACGACGCTCGATGCGGCCGTTTCCACCGCCGTCGAGAGCGCCCAGCCCTTCATGGACGCGAAGCATCACGCCCTCAAGGTCAACCTGCCGGATCACACCGTCCGGCTGGAGGCGGATCCGGCGCGCCTCGCGCAGATCCTGTCCAACCTGCTCATCAATGCCGCCAAGTTCACGCCGGAAGGCGGGCGCATCGAGCTCGAGGCCACGAATGGTTCCGAGGAAGTCATCGTGACCGTCCGCGACAACGGCATCGGCATCGGTCCGGAGCTGATGCCGCGGCTGTTCACGCTGCTCGCGCAGGCGCAGCCGGCGCTCGACCGTGCCGAGAATGGGCTGGGCGTCGGGCTCGCCCTGGTGCGCGGGCTCGTGCACCTGCACGGCGGCACCATCGAGGCGAAGAGTGCCGGGCCCGGTCGCGGGAGCGAGTTCATCGTGCGGCTGCCGGTCGGCATCGCCGCCGAGCACGAAGCAGAGAACCGTGACGCAGAGGCGGAGCGCTCGAATGATCTGCGCATCCTCGTCGTCGACGACAACCGCGACGCGGCCGACAGTTGCGCGATGCTGCTCGAGCTCTCCGGCCACCGCGTGCGGACCGCGTACAACGGCACGCAGGCGCTGCAGCTCGGCGAGAACCTCCTGCCGCACGTCGTCCTGCTCGACATCGGGCTGCCGGACCTGAACGGCTACGAAGTCGCGCGGCGCATCCGCGCGACGCCCTGGGGCGCGAAGCTCCCGCTCGTCGCCGTGACGGGCTGGGGCAAGGAAGAGGATCGCGAGCGCGCATTCGCGGCCGGCTTCGACCATCACCTGACGAAGCCGGTGGCGCCCGAGGCCGTCGCGTCGCTGGTGACCACGCTCTCGCAAGCTGCCGACCCGGCCTGAGACGGCCGCGCGCCCGTTTGTCGATGGACCGCGACGCGGCGGATATGATGACCGCCGGTCCATCGCCGAGGAACCTGCCATCGCGAACATCGACCTGGCGCGCGCCGCGTTCGAGCGCGCCCTCGCCTTCCTGCGTGCAGGCGACGCCGCCATGGCGGAAGGACTCTGCCGCGATGCGCTCGCCGAGTTTCCGGGCGAGTCGAACCTCGCCTCGCTCCTGGGCGCGGCGCTGAATCGCCTCGGGCGCGGCCCGGAAGCCGAGCCGCTCCTGCGACACGCCCTGGACGAAGAGCCGAACTACGCGAAGGGCCATGAGGAGCTCGGACGCAGCCTGCTCCAGCAGGGCCGAACGGATGAAGCGATCGATTCGCTGCGCCGCGCGGTCGGTATCGACCCGAAGCTGCAGTCGGCACAGCTCGCGCTCGTGCAGGCCCTCGGCGATGCCGGGCGTGCCGCCGAGGCGCAGTCGGCGATGGAATCCTTCCTCCGGGCCGACCCGGCACGGGAGCTGATCGCGGAAGCCGCCCAGCACCACCGGGCCGGCCGGCTCGAAGCGGCGGAAGGCCTGTATCGAGAGGTCCTGCGGCGCGACCCTCGGAACCTCGAAGCGCTCCGGCTCCTTGCGGTCATCGCGATCGAATGCGAGCACTACGGCCAGGCCGAGCAGCTCCTGAAGCGCGCCGTCGAGATCGCGCCGGACTACCTGGCCGCCTGGGTCGACCTCGCGCGCGCGCAGGCCGAGCGCTTCGACCTTCCGGCGGCGCTTGTGAGCCTCCAGCGCGCGGACCTACTCAACCCGCGTTCGGCCCAGGTACAACTGCAGCTTGCCAGTGTGCTCGCTCGTTCCGGCCGGCATCCCGAGGCAGTCAAGGCCTATCGGAAAGCGATCGCTTTCAACCCTGGGTCGACGGCCGGGTACGTCGGACTCGGCAACACGCTGAAGACGGTCGGCCGCCAGGCCGAAGCCATCGACGCTTATCGCCGCGCGACGACGCTCAAGCCGGCGCACAGCGAGGCGTGGTGGAGCCTGTCGAACCTCAAGACGGTGCGTTTCGAGGACACCGAAGTTGCCGAGATGGAGCGGCAGCTCGAGAGTGCCGGCCTCAGCGACGAGGCGCGCGTGCAGTTCTGCTTCGCGCTCGGCAAGGCCTGCGAGGACCGCGGCGATTACCCGCGGGCGTTTGCCTTCTTCGAGCGGGGCAATCGCGCGCGTAGGACCCGCGAAAGCTATGACCCGGTGCAGACCGAGGTGATCAACGAGCGCATCCGAAAGGTGTTCGACGCCGGGTTTCTGGCGCGGCACGCCGGCGAGGGCCATCCCGACCCGGCACCGATCTTCGTCGTGGGCCTGCCGCGAACGGGTTCGACGCTCGTCGAGCAGATCCTTTCGAGCCATTCGCAGGTCGACGCGACGCACGAGCTGCCCGATGTCGGGCTGCTGATCTCGGCGATCAAGCGCGAGCGCGGCGGCAAGGTCGCCTACCCCGAGGCGGTCCGCGACTTCGATGCCGCTCGCTGGGCGGCGCTGGGTCGCGCTTACATCGACCAGACGCGCAAGTACCGCCGCGGCGCGCCGCGCTTCGTCGACAAGATGCCGAACAACTTCGCGAGCATCGGGCTGATCGCGCTCGCGTTGCCGAACGCGCGCATCGTGAATAGCCGTCGCCACCCGCTCGATACCTGCCTCTCGTGTTACAAGCAGTTGTTTGCGCGCGGGCAGCCTTTCACCTACGACCTCCTCGAGCTCGCCGAGTACTACCTCGAGTACGAGCGGATGATGGCGCATTGGCACGCGCTCCTGCCGGGCCGCGTGCTCGACATCCAGTACGAAGACATGGTGGCCGACCAGCGCGGGCAGACGCTGCGTCTCCTCGAATTCTGCGGCCTGCCCTGGGAGGACGCCTGCCTGGCATTCCACGAGACCGAGCGGGCCATCCGCACGGCGAGCTCCGAACAGGTGCGCCGGCCGATCTACGACGGTTCGGTCGGGATCTGGAGGAACTACGAGCGCGAGCTCGCGCCGCTCGTCGAGATTTTGCAGGACGCCGGACTTCGACTATCCTCGGCCGGAACGGCATTTAAGGAACGCACATGAACACGAAGCGTGAATCGAAGGCGCCGGTGGGCCCGATTGCCTATGCCGTTTCCGTCACGCTGGCGGGCGGCGTTGCGCCCGCCGTCGTCGCGCAGCAGCAGCCACCCGTGCCGCAGTCCGCGGACCTCGACGCCGTCATCGTGACCGCGCGCAAGCGCGAGGAGACGCTGCTCGACATCCCGCAGGAGATCCAGGCGATCTCGCAGCAGCAGCTCGAGCGCGCGAACCTCGACAGCGTCGAGGACTTCTCGCGCTTCGTCCCGAGCCTGTCGTACACCGCAACGGTCCCCGGGAGGGGAACGATCTACTTCCGCGGCGTCGCCGACGATTCGTCCTCGTTCATCGCCGATGCCTCCGCCGCCATCTATCTCGACGAACAGCCCCTCACGCAGAGCTCGCTGCAACCGGAAATCCGGCTTATCGACATTGAGCGCATCGAGGCGCTGCCCGGACCGCAGGGCACGCTGTACGGCGCGAGCTCGCAGGCCGGGACGCTTCGCTACATCACGAACAAGCCGGACCCGACCGCCTTCACGACGGACGTGTCGCTCGACGCCTATACCGTGGACCACGGGGACGAGGGCTACGAAGTCTCCGGCGTCGTGAACGTCCCGTTGGCCGACAACGTGGCGCTGCGGGTCGTCGGCTTTTCCGCGCGTGACGCGGGCTTCATCGACAACATCTTCGGCACGAGCCTCGGCGGCACTTTCGACAATGCCGAGTTCGTGGAGGACGACGTCAACCATTCCGAGCACCTCGGCGGCCGCGCGGCGCTGCGCTGGCTGCCCAACGAGAACTGGACGGTGGATGCCGGCGTCGTCTACCAGCAGATGCGGGCGAACAGCTATGCCGAGGAAGACCTCTCGAACGGCATCAACGGACACACGGAGCTCGCGGGCCGCGAGCTGTCGGTGGTGCGTTTCCTCGACGAGAGCCGGAGCGACGAGTGGACGCAGCTCGCGCTCACGTTGCAGGGCGACCTCGGATTCGCCCAGTTCACGTCCGCCACGAGCTATTTCACGCGGCGGATCGCCTACCACCAGGACAACACCGACTACACCTTCTATCTGAGCCATGCCTTCGGCGCCAACTACGCGGTCTACGACCTCGGCCCGGATCCTGTCGGCCTCGGCTGGCGCGACGGGCCCTTTACCGACCGCATCGCCCAGGAATTCCGCCTGCAGGGCTCGTCGGAGAAGTTCACCTGGGTCACGGGGCTCTTCTACG
This sequence comes from Steroidobacteraceae bacterium, assembly GCA_035495635.1. Lineage (GTDB taxonomy): Bacteria > Pseudomonadota > Gammaproteobacteria > Steroidobacterales > Steroidobacteraceae > SCUD01. Next base: position 14,085 of record DATJFN010000006.1, read on the forward strand.
AGCACATCGACGAGGGCTTCAATTTCTTCAGCCGCATCCAGGACTACGAGGACACGCCGGGCTTCACGGCGCGGCAGTACTACGCGATCTACTACAACGAGGATCCGATCGAGCCCGGCTCGACCGACAACGCGTTCTATCACGCGAAGAACAACCAGACGACGGAGCAGTACGCGGCCTTCGGCGAGCTGACCTGGTCGCCGAACGACGACTGGTCGTTCACGGCGGGCCTGCGCTGGTTCGACCACACGCGCCAGCGCACCTACTACACGCAGCAGCCTAACGGCCATTCCAGCTCGCTGCTGCCCACGGCGGAGAACTCGACCAGCGACTTCACGAAGAAGCTCTCCGTGCAGTACAACTTCAACGAGAACGCGATGGTTTACGCGCTCTACTCCGACGGCTTCCGCGCGGGCGGCCGCAACGTTGTCCGTCCCAACACCGTGCTGCCCGCCGACTACGAGGCGGACTTCCTCGACAATTACGAAGTCGGCTTCAAGAGCCGCTGGGCCGGCGGACGGTTCGGTCTCAACCTCACGGCCTTCCAGATGGAGTGGAAGGACTACCAGATCGAGGTCGTCGACCCGGGGCCGCTCTTCGCAATCCTTGTCGCCAACGTCGGGGACGCCGAGATCAAGGGCGTGACCCTCGACGTCAGCGCCTACCTCTGGGACTCGCTCGACGTCGGCCTGAACCTGCAGTTGCTCGACCCGAAGACCAAGGCCAACGAGCCCCTGCTCGGCCTCCTGCCGGGCGACCGGCTGCCGTTCTCGGCGAAGGAGAAAGGCTCGATCTGGGCGGAGTACACCTTCCCCGGCGAGCTTGCGGGTGGCCACGTCTACACGCGCCTGCAGTGGACATACACGGGCAATTCCCTGAACGGCCTGCCGACCCCGATCGTCGACGACGCCGGGAACGTCGTCGATATCGTCGACCCGGACCTGCAGCCCGCGTACCAGATCACCGATTTCAAGGTCGGCCTGAGCGCGGGAGACTGGGAGGTCTACGCCTACGTCGACAACCTGTTCGACGAGCGGGCGATCCTGTTCAACCAGTTCACGGAGCTCGGGCTGCACACCAACGACCTGCGGACGGTCAACGACCCGCGCACCTGGGGCGTCGGATTCACCAAGAGCTGGGGGAAGGGCCGCTGACGACGTCCAAACAGGTGCGCCCTTCCTCCGAGCGCGTCCGCGTCAGGCGCCTGAGCAAGCGAGGGCATTACGACCGCGCGACGATCGACGCGATCCTCGACGAAGGGCTCGTCTGCCACGTCGGCTTCGTTCATGCCGGCGCGCCGGTCGTGATCCCGACGCTGTTCTGGCGCGAGGGCGACTGGCTCTACCTGCACGGCTCGGTCGCGAGCCGAATGCTCGACGAGGCGCGGAAAAAGATCGTATGCGTGACCGTCACGCACGTCGACGGCTTCGTGCTGACGCGCTCGGCTTTCCATCACTCGGTCAATTACCGCTCGGTCGTCGTGCTGGGCCGGCCCAAGGAAGTGACGGACGCCGCGGAACGCGCCGAGCGAATGCGCGTCTTCATGGAAGGCCTGTTTCCCGGTCGATGGGACACGCTCCGCCCGGTGAAGCCGAAGGAAATCAAGGCGACGCGGCTCCTGCGCCTCGCCATCGACGAGGCTTCCGCCAAGATCCGCTCGGGACCGCCCGCGGACGACGCCGCAGACTTCGCCTGGCCGGCGTGGGGCGGGATCATTCCTCTTGCGATGCATGCGGGCATTCCGCAGCCGGACGAACACGTGCAGACATCCGGCGAGCGCGCGCCGGAGCCAGCCAAGTTCCGCGCGCGGACCTAGGCCGGCCGCTCAGTCGGCCTGCTGGATCGATCCCAGGTACTCGACGAGATCCTCGATCTTGCGCACCGCCTCGTCGTGCGCCTTGCGGTTGTCGGGCCGCGCGCCGGAGAATTCATAGCCCCAAACCGGCATCCTCCGCGTGCCGTGTGCGGCCATGTCCGTCTGTCCATCGATGATGCGAAAGATCTCGTCTTTCGGAAACGCGCCGCCGCGGCGCGCAGCGATGCGGGTGAGATCTGGAACCGGTACGGCGAACATCTCGGCCACCGGCCCGTTGCCGCGCGCATCCGCGCCATGGCACGTCGCGCAAACCCTTTCGAACGTCTGCCGGCCTCGCTGTTGCGCGACCCCTGCCGGCGGCAGCGTGCAGGAATCCACGCTCGTCATCGCGACGAGCACGATCAGGATCGCGGCCTGCACTGTCATAGCTACCTGGACGTTCCCCTAGGCAGCCCGCCGGCCGAGCTGCTCCATCTTCGCGAGCCACCGCTCGCGCCGGACCGCCTTTGGCTCGCCCATGAGTCCGATGACGTCGTGACCAACCGTCCGGATTCCGCAGAACCCCAGAATGTTGCGTTCGAGGCTCTTCAGGCTGTGGGAACGATAGGCCCAGCGGTATATCGCGGCCGGCATGCCCATCGTGACGACGACGCGCGCCGACTTCCCCTTGAGAAGCTTGCGCGGGAGCTTGCGCCTGCCGTACTCGAACGCAAAGCGGGGACGCAGCACCTGCTCGAAATAGCCCTTCAGTAGAGCGGGCATCGCCCCGAGCCATAGCGGAAAGAAGATGACGAGGTGATCCGCCTGTTTCAGGTTCGCCTGGCACTCGGCGATCTTCGGCGGTGGCTGTCCCTGTTCGAAATCCATGGCGGTGCGGAGCAAAGGAAAATCCAGCGCGCCCACGTTCAGGATTCGCACGTCGTGGCCGCCTTCCCTTGCGCCCCGTGCATATGCGCTCGCCAGCGCGTACGTAAACCGCTCCGGCCGGGGATCCGGATGGCCGTTGACGACCAGGATGCGCTTGCGGCGCGCCACTACGTACCCGCCTGCCTCGCCATGAATGCATCGATGACGCGGGCTAGTACCACCATCGGGACGCCCCCGCCCTTCACGACCGCGTCATCGAAGAGACGCAGGTCGAATTTCGCGCCGAGCGACTGCTGCGCCTTCGCGCGCAGGCGATTGATCTCGCTGTGCCCGACCTTGTAGCCGCAGGCTTGTCCAGGCCAGGCGCAGTAGCGGTCCACCTCGCTCGTGACTTCCTCGATCCCGGATCCGTTCGTCTCCGCGAACCACTTGATCGCCTGCTCGCGCGTCCAGCGCTTGGCATGCAGCCCCGTATCGACGACGAGGCGACAGGCCCGGAAAGCAATCGACTGCAGGTAGCCGAGGCGGCCGAAGGGATTGCCTTCGTAGACGCCGAGCTCGTCGGCGAGCTGCTCGGCGTAGAGCGCCCAGCCTTCGGAGTACGCGTTGAAGGCGAGCAGCGAGCGCACGAGCGGCATCTTGAAGGTGTACTCGCCCTGCCACACGTGCCCCGGGATCGACTCGTGGTAGGTCAGCGTCGGCAGGCTATAGCTGCGCCAGAGGTCGGTCGTGCGCAGATTGATCCAGAACTTGCCCGGGATCTTGCCGTCGATGCTGCCCGGGCCGCCGTAGGCACCCGGCGCACCCAGCTCGACCTCCGGCGCCATGCGCTTGATTTCGAAGTTGCCCGGCACGAGTGTCGCGAATGCGCGCGGCAGGCGCGTGCGCATGTCGGCGATGCGGTCGTCCAGCAGGGACATGATTTGTGCCCGGCCCTTGTCGTTGTCCGGAAACTCGAAGCGCTTGTCCTTGCCGAGGGCGGTCATGCGCTCCCCGACCGTGCCCTTCGAGAAGCCCTCGGCCTTCAGGATCGTGTCCATCTGCGCCTGGAGCTCCGCCAGCTCCTGCTTGCCGCGCTCGTGGATCTCGTCCGGCGTCATGCGCGTCGTGGTCGAGGCGCGGAGCGCCCAGGCGTAGTAGGCATCGCCCTGCGGCAGTTTCCAGGCGCCGGCGTCGGCCGTCGCGCGCGCACGGTGCGCGTCGAGCTCGGCGTTCTGCCGCTCGAGCGCCGGCCTGATCTGGTCGGTGGCTATCTTTTCGGCCTGCGCGGCCCAGTCGCCCGGGATCGACGCCGTCTTCTTCGCGTACGAGGAAATCATCGACCAGTCGGCGACCTTGCCGCCGCGCGCGATCTTGATCTGCGCGAGCGTCTTGTCGAGCAGGAAATCCGGCGCGATAACGCCCTGCGCCGCGGCGGACTTCAGGCGCTCCGTCTCGCCGTCGATCTGGCCCGCGTAGGCCGCAAGGCGCGAGAGATACGCGTCCGCGTCCTCCTTCGTCGAGACTGTGTGCTGTTCCTCGAGGAAGCTCGGGATCTCGAGGAAGGCGCCCGTGTTCTGGGCGACGACGTAGGGCGCGTTGCGATACGAGTAGTTGCCGTTCAATAGCGCGACGTCGCCGTACGGAAACTTGAATCCCTCGGCAGCGGTCTCGTGTGCGGTGCGCACGACGTCGAGGTCGATGCGCGCTGAACCGGCGAGAGCATTCGCGTCCACTTTCTTCAGGTGTTCGAGGCGCGCGGCCACGCGCTTCGCGATGGCCTCCTGGCCGGCCGCCGAACGGTCGCTCAGCTTCGACTTGAGCGCAGCGCGCGCGCCGGTGTCGATGCCGAGGCCGGTCGCGTTTTCCGGGTAGTCGACGAGGATCTCCTCGGCGATCCCGGGCAGCGGGTCTTCGACCGGTATCTGCGCAGGCTCCTTCCGGGCGCAGGCAGATAGACCGGAGAATGCCGCGAGGGCGGCGCCCGTCCCGGCGATGAATTCACGGCGGCTGGCGGTCATTGAGGCAGTATCTCCGATGACCCGCAGCGTAGGAAAGGCGACTTCGGCACCCGGATTGGACAAGCCGCTTGCATCACCCGTATCGTTCGCCGCGGACCCGGCAATCGCCGGTCCTGGGGGGTGCCGCTTGAGCCTTGAACTTGATACCGCTCGGGTCGCTGCTTGAGCGTCAACGCCGCGTCCCTCCTGCAACACAGCTCCCTGGACGAGGATGCCTGGGAAGACCTGCTGAGCTTCATCGAGGAACGGCGAGTCATCCCGATCGTCGGCCCGGAGCTCCTCCTGGTCGAGACCGACGCCGGCCCCCGCCTTCTCTATGACTGGCTCGCGGAGAAGCTGGCGCGGCGGCTCAACGTCGACGTTTCGCAGCTTCCGCAGCCGTACACGCTGAACGACGTGGTCTGCTGGTTCCTCGGGGCGCGCGGCCGGCGCGAAGAAGCCTACGTGCGCCTGCGCGGCATCATCAAGGATGCCGCCTTCGAGCCGCCGGTCGCGCTGCGTCAACTGGCGGCGATCCCCGAATTCGACCTGTTCGTCACGACGACCTTCGACCCGCTGCTCGAGGCGGCCGTCAACCTGGAGCGGTTTGGCGGCGCGTCCAGCACCGAAGTGCTGGCCTATTCCCCCAACCGCGTGACCGACCTGCCGTCGGAGCGCGATCGGCTCCAGAGGCCGGTCGTCTATCACCTGTTCGGCCGGCTTTCCGCCTCGCCGACTTACGTCATTTCCGACGAGGACCTCCTGGAATTCATCTGCGCGCTGCAAAGCGAGCACCTCGCGCCCGAGAAGCTGTTCCACGAGCTCGAGCACAACCACCTCCTCTTCATCGGCAGCAACTTCACGAACTGGCTCGCGCGCCTGTTCCTGCGCATGGCCAAGCGCCAGCGTCTGTCCGATCCGCGCGACGTCGGCGAGGTGATGGCCGACGACCACACGAGCGAGGACGAGCGCCTCGTGGCCTTCCTCCAGCAGGTGAGCGTCCGCACCCGCATTTACGTGGGCGCCGAGCGTTTCGTGCACGAGCTGCACGAACGGCTCCTGGCCCGGCGCAGGCCGGCTGCCGGCGCTCCGGTCGGTTCGGGCAGCGTGCGCTTCCTCCCGCCGGCGCGGGAGATGCCCGACAATGCCGTCTTCATCAGCTACGCACGCGAGGACCTTCCGGCCGTGCAGCGGCTCAAGGCCGGGCTCGAGGCCGCGGGCGTCACGACCTGGTTCGACATGGAACGCCTCGAGAGCGGCGACGATTACGACCGCAAGATCCAGCGCAACATCGCCCGCTGCTCGTACTTCATCCCGGTCGTATCCGCTGCGACCGAACGACGGCACGAAGCTTACTTCCGGCGCGAGTGGAGCTACGCGCTCGACCGTGCGCGCAACATGGCTGACGCTGCCTTGTTCGTCCTGCCGGTCACCGTCGACGAAACCAACGCCGGGAACGCGCTCGTACCCGAGCGCTTCAAGGCACTGCACTTCACCCGCCTGCAGGACGGCGAAGTGACAGGCGAATTCGCGCAGCGACTCGCCGAGCTCACGCGAGGTCGCCGGCCATGAGTGCGGAGCCGAAGGACCTCGGGACTTCGCAGACCGACGAGCGCCATCCCTGGCTCGGGCTCGATTCTTTCAGCGAAGATACGCGAGGGTTCTTCTACGGGCGCGACGAGGAAGTCGCCGAGCTCGCGCGGCGCGTGCAGCGCAAGCTCCTCACCGTGCTGTTCGGCCAGTCCGGGCTCGGCAAGACGTCGATCCTGCGCGCCGGGCTCGTGCCGCGCTTGCGCGGTCATGGCTATTGCCCGATCTATGTCCGCATCGCCTACTCCGCCGACGCGCCCGAGCCGGCTGAGCAGATCAAACAGACGATTCTGCAGACCGCACGCCACGCCGGTCAGTGGACGCAGGTTGGCGTCGCCTCGGCGGGCGAGTCGCTCTGGGAGTTCCTGCATCACCGCGACGACGTGCTCCTCGACGAGGCCGGCAAGCCGCTCATCCCGCTCCTGATCTTCGACCAGTTCGAGGAGATCTTCACGCTCGCGCAGACGGACGAGGCCGGCCGCGCGCGCGCCGCGCGCTTCATCGAGGACCTCGCGGACCTCGTCGAGAACCGCCCGCCGCGGGAGCTCGAGGCGAAGCTGGAGCAAGACGACTCGACGGCGGAGCGCTTCGACTTCGCGCGCGGCGACTACCGCGTGCTGATCGCGCTGCGCGAGGACTACCACGCGCCGCTCGAGAGCCTGAAGTCGAAGATGCCGAGCATCACGCAGAATCGCCTGCGCCTCGCGCCGATGACGGGAAAGCAAGGACTCGAGGCGGTGCTGGGTCCCGGCAAGGGCCTCGTGTCACAGGAGGTCGCCGAGGCAATCGTCCGCTTCGTCGCCGGCGGCTCGGAGATCGCAAACGCCGAAGTCGAGCCTTCGCTCCTCAGCCTCATCTGCCGCGAGCTCAACGACACGCGCATCGCGCAGGGACGCGACGAGATTTCGCTCGACCTGCTGGCCGGTTCGCACGACACCATCCTCAGCAATTTCTACGAGCGCGCTCTCGCCGACCAGCCCGCGGCCGTGCGCCGGATCATCGAGGACGAGCTCCTGACCGAGTCCGGCTTCCGCGAGAACCTCGCGGAAGAGACACTGCGCTCGCACTTCGTCGCCGCGGGCGCGCCGCCGGAGACTTTGCCGTTGCTCGTCAACCGACGCCTGCTTCGCGTCGAGGAGCGGCTCGACATGCGCCGCGTCGAGCTGACGCACGACGTGCTCACGGGCGTCGTCAAGGCGAGCCGCAACTTGCGCCACGAGCGCGAGGCGCGCGAATCCACCGAGAAGATGCTGGCGGAACAGCGGGAGCGCGCGGCCGCCGCACGACGCTCACTCGTCCGCGCCCGCCAGGTGGCCGCGGTCTGCGTCGTTCTCGCCGTTGGTGCGATCGTCGCGGCGATCTTTGCATACTTCAGCTCGCAGCGGGCGAAGCGTGCGGAGGAAGTGGCGCAACAGTCGCGTGTGCAGGCGGAGTCGCTGCTCGGCTACCTGACGGAAGGCTTAGCGCGAGAGCTCGAAAGCTCCGGCCGCCTCGATGTCATTGCCAGACTTTCGAAACAAGAAATCGACTACTTCCATGGCCTGCCCGATGAACTGAAGGTTCCCGAGACCGAGCGGACGGCAGCACTGGCACTGGTCCAGTATGCGAGGGCGACACGCCGTCTGGGCGACCTCGACGGGGCGTCGAAGGCCTCGACAGAAGCCGTCGCCATACTCGAGAAGCTGCAGAAAGATGGCGACAGCGGCGAGGCGACACTCGTCGGTCTCTCCCGCGCGCTGGAAGTGCAAGGCGGCGTCCTCAACCACCGGCAGGAAGCCGGGTCCTTGCAGACGGCACAGCGTGCCGTCGACGTACTCAGCCCGTTGTCATCGCGCGCTGACGCGTCAGCAACGGTCCGCGAGACAGAGATTCGGGCCTTGACGTCGTTGGGGTTTCAGCAGGCGAGCACTACGAATCCAAAGGCGGTCGTGACGCTCCAGCGCGCCCTTAGGCTCGCGGGCCAACTCGGCGGACGCGACGTCAAGGACACATTTGTCTCGGGGCTCTACACCCAGGCTGGCGCATGGCTGGTCTATGCGCTCCTGACGCAAGGTCATTTCGACGAAGCACACTCTGTCGGCCTCGATGCCGCGGCCGTGGCCGACAACATCCTCGCGCAGCGCCCCGGCGACCGTCTTGCACTCTTCTCCCAGGGCATTATCCAGTCGAGCCTCGGGGACGCCGCCCTCGCCCAGAGCCGTCCGCAGGATGCGCTCCCCTTCCACATCCGCGCGGTGGCGGTCCAGCAGACCCTGGTGGATTTCGACCCGGGCAACAAGATCGCGCAGAACAACCTGGGCTCCGCGAACTGGAGCCTTGCCGAGTCCTATTGGGCCCTCGGCGAGATCGCCGATTCGTTGCAGACCTACGACGAAACCGCCGCGGCCCTGAAAATCGCCGGCGACGGCGGGCCGGCCCTGCGCATCGGGCACCTGTACCTCCTGGATCTCTCCGCATGGCGAAACGCGGATGCTGGCCACCTGGCCAAGGCCCGCGAACTTGCCGGCATGATCGACAAGTACGCCACTGCCCTGCATACCAGCGAACCCTCGAGCAGCCTTACGCCCGCATTCGCCGACCTCCTGAAACGCAGGGTTGAGCTTTATGTCGCGGTCGCGGGCGGCGATGCGCGCTCGGCTGCGGCGATCGCTTCCGAGATGGTTTCCCGGTTGCAGAAGGTCCGCACGAACAGCGATGGGGACGAGCGCTCCAAGAACGAAATGCTGTCGATTGCCCACGAGCTCAAGTCGCGATCGGAGCTCGCCTTAAAGGCTTACCCGGCCGCCGAGCAAGACGCGCGAGCCGCGCTTGCGGCAAAAGAAAAATTCGTCGTCGACCCCCAGACCGATGCACGGGTCAAAGCCCGCCTGTCGACGCTCCTTGCATTGTCGCTCGTGGGCCAGGACCGCATTGCCGATGCGGGGCCGATCATCGAACCGGTCGAGAAACTGCACCGTGACATTGCCACCCGCAACCGTGGCGACCGGATCCAGAAGGTCGAAATGGCAGGTGCACTCTATGTGCAAGCGCTCACCGACCCGGCGCGCCGCGCGGCGCTGCTGCGCGAGGCGCGCTCCTTGATCGACAGCGTGCCGGGGCCGGTGAAGTCGCTATTCTCGACACGCTTCTGGTCGGATCGCATCCGCCAAGCAGCGGCGTGAAATTGTTCCTGGCGATCGTGCCGTTGCTCGCGCTGGCCAGCGCGGCGAATGCGGTCGACCCGCCTCCCGCGATTCCATCCGCCGTCATCAGCGATCCGACGCCGGATCCTGCATACCCGCTTCGCTCGGCGCAGGTACTCGTACCGAGCCATGGCGTGGGGATGAACGGCCTTTTCTACCTTGCGGGCGGCCCTGGACCCCACCCCACGCTCATCCTCCTGCATGGCTTTCCCGGCAATGAACAGAACCTCGATCTCGCCCAGGCCGTCCGTCGCGCAGGCTGGAACGTACTGACGCTGCACTATCGCGGAACCTGGGGCAGCCCGGGAGACTTTTCCATTGCTCATGTGCTGGAGGATGCGGATGCCGCCGTAGATTTCGTGCGGCGACCCGACATCGCCGGGAAGTTCGAGATCGATACGCGGCGGATCGTGCTGGGCGGTCACAGCATGGGCGGCTTTGCGAGCGCCGCGCACGCGCGGACGGATCGCGATCTTCTCGGCGTCGTGCTCATGGACGCCTGGAACATCGGAGCGTCGGCCGATGAGCTCGGCAAGACCGAGGGGGCGGCACGCGCGGCGCTTGCGGACAAGGAATTCGACGACCTGGGCAATTCCCTGCGTGGCGCGACAGCCAGCAGCATCGCCGACGAAATGGTGGCTCACCGCAAGGAATGGAACTTCATGGGGTGGGCGGGAGACCTGACGCGCCAGCCGCTGCTGGTGGTCGGCGCCGAGCAATCCGAGGGTCGCGAGAACAGCGAGCTGGCCGAGGCCGTGAGGCGCGCCGGTGGCCAGGTCACCGCCGTCACGTTGCCAAGCGATCACTCATTCCAGGACCATCGCATCGCGCTGGCGGCGCACGTCGTTACCTGGTTGCAGGCTCTTCCGGAAGATTGACGCTCCGGCGTCAAAGCGCCCGAGCGGAAGTGAATGGGTGGCGGAGAGAGAGGGATTCGAACCCTCGATGGGCTTTTGACCCATACACCCTTAGCAGGGGTGCGCCTTCGACCACTCGGCCATCTCTCCGAAGGGCGCAAATGATACGTGCCGGCCGGATGGCCGGCAAAAGAATGGCGGCGGAGCTGTCAGACGCTCGCGGCGATGGCCGCGGCGTCCTTGCCGTCTTCGGCGGGCGTGATCTTCTCGTGGCGAATGCGCTCGTAGATCTCTTCGCGATGGACGCCAACTTCCTTCGGCGCGAGCACGCCGATACGAACCTGGTTTCCCTTGATCCCGAGGACAGTCACCGTGACGTTGTCACCGATCATCAGCGCTTCGCCGACGCGACGCGTCAGTATCAGCATGCTGGCATCCCCCTCTCGTCCCTGATTCTTATCTAACGCGCAAAAATGATAGCACAGCGATTTCGCGGGGCCTTATTATGTAAAATCAAGGACTTGGCGGACGATCGAGCGCGAATGCCCGATGTAGCGCGTGCACGGCGCGCTCGAGATCCTGCTCCGCGACCAGCACGCTGACCTTGATTTCCGAGGTCGAGACGAGCCGGACGTTGATTCCCTCGCGTCCGAGCGTAGCGAAAAGCTTCGCCGCGACGCCCGCATGGGAGCGCATGCCGGAGCCGACGATCGCGAGCTTGGCCACGCGGTCGTCGCCGGCGACCGCCGCCCCGGCATAGCGCGCGGCGGCCTTTCGCGTGACCTCGAGCGCGCGCGCGTAGTCGTCCCGGTGCACCGTAAATGTCAGGTCGACGCGCGCCTCGCGCGGCGCGTTGATCACGATCATGTCCACTTCGATCGAGGCTTCCGCCACGGGCGCGATCAGCGCATACGCGACCCCTGCCTCGTGAGGCACCTGGGTCACGGCGATCGCCGCCTCGTCGCGGTTGAAGGCGATTCCGGAAACGACGGGGGCTTCCACGTTCGGGTTCTCCTCTGAGATCAGTGTGCCCGGCCCGGGCTCGAAGCTCGACAGAACGCGGAGCCGCATGCCGTGGCGCGCGGCGAACTCGACCGAGCGCAGGTGCAGGACGCGAGAGCCCTGCCCCGCCAGCTCGAGCATCTCCTCGAAGCTTACCGTCGGCAAACGCCGCGCCTCCGGCACCATGCGCGGGTCGGTCGTGTAAACGCCGTCGACGTCGGTCAGGATCTGGCATTCGTCGGCCTTCAGCGCGACGGCGAGCGCGACGGCGGTCGTGTCCGAGCCGCCGCGACCGATGGTCGTCAGGTCGCCGTTCGCGGCACGGCCCTGGAAGCCGGCAACGACGGGCACCACACCCTCGTCGATGTCCTTCTTGAGGCTTTCGCAGCCGACGCGCTCGATGCGCGCGCGGCCCGCAGGGCCGGTCGTATCGATCGGCAGCTGCAATGCGTTGTACGAGCGCGCGCCGCAGCCGGCCTTGCGCAGCGCCATCGCGAGGAGCGCGGTCGAGACCATCTCGCCCGTCGCGAGGAGCGCGTCGAGCTCGCGCGCATCGGGCTCGGCGCAGACCTCGCGCGCCAGCTCGATCAGCCGGTCCGTGGAATCGCCCATCGCGGAAACGACGACCGCGACGCGGTGGCCTTCCCGGGCGAGTGCGTGCACTTTCGACGCGACGGCGTGGATGCGGGCGACCGAGCCGACCGACGTGCCGCCGTACTTCTGGACGATGAGCGCCATGCGGCCGCGATTGTTTCAGCTTTCGCCGGGGATCGGCAGGCCGGTGACGGACTTCAGGCGCTCCATCGAAAACAGCGCTGAGACGTCGGCGAGGCTCGGCAGCCGCTCGATCAGCTCCTTGTACGTGCGGTCGTAGCCCGCCATGTTCTCCACCACCACCTTGAGGAGGTAATCGACGTCGCCGCCGATCCGGTGGCATTCGAGGATCTCCGGCATTGCGGCGATCACTTCGTTGAGCGTGCGCGCCCAGTCGGCGCTGTGCTCGCGCGTCTTCACGCGCACGAAGACGGTGAGGCCGAGGCCGACTTTTTCCGGGTCGACGAGCGCGACGCGCCCCTGGATGATGCCGGCCGATTCCATCTGCCGGATCCGGCGCCAGCAGGGATTCACGGAGAGGCCGACCTTGTCCGCGACCTGCTG
>DATJFN010000007.1:0-15271 GCA_035495635.1 Steroidobacteraceae bacterium
CGCGGCGGCGTGGACCTTCTGGTGGGAACGGAGCACGCCGCGCTCTAAGAGGAGCAGCCCCGTGAGCATGCGCGGGACGCCGGCCGCGCGCTGCTTGACGAGCGCCTCCTTGCCGACGAAGTCGCGATTGCCGTCGAGTGCCACCGTCCAGGCCAGGCCCGACTCGAGCGGCGTGACGGTCTCGTCCATGTCGTTGCCGTAGAGATTCATGCCTGCCTCGAGGCGCAGCGTGTCGCGCGCACCGAGCCCGCAGGGCGCGACGCCCGCGCCGGCGAGTGCCTGCCACAAGTCCGCGGCCGACTCCGCAGGCAGGGCAATCTCGAACCCGTCCTCGCCGGTATAACCGGTCCGCGAGACGAACCAGTCGTCGAAGGAGGCGCCGAAAAACACGCCGAGACTGGCGGCGCCGGCGCGGGCCGCCTCCGGCAGGAGCGGCGTCGACTTCGCGCGCGCGCCGGGTCCCTGGACCGCAATCAACGCGAGGTCGCGCCTCGGCACGACGGCGACGCCGATCTGCTTCGCATGCTCCTTGATCCAGGCGAGGTCCTTGTCCGCGGTGCCGGCGTTGACGACGAGCCGGAACCATTTCTCGTCGAGGTAGCACGCGATGAGGTCGTCGATCACCCCGCCGTCGGGACGCAGCATGCAGCTGTAGAGCGCCTTGCCCGGCGCCGTCAGCCGGCCGACGTCGTTCGCGAGCAGGCGCAGGAGGAGCGGGCGGACACCGGCCCCGCGCAGGTCGACGGTGCACATGTGCGACACGTCGAACATGCCCGCGTCGCGGCGCACGGCGTGATGCTCCTCGATCTGGGAGCCATAGCCGACCGGCATGTCCCAGCCGCCGAAGTCGACCATCCGCGCGCCGGCGGCGACGTGAAGATCGTAAAGCGGTGTCCTTCGTCCCATCGAAAATCCGGCAGCCTCGCCAACGCATAAAAAAGGGCGGCGGACCCAAGGTCCGCCGCCCCTCTGTCCTGAGACCTGAGAGATTGGGTACCGGCCCTGCTCCGGTTCCGCTCCCCTTCGGTGGGCCCTCGCGGGCCGCTCTCCAGAGTTCGCCGTTTCCTGCCGTTCGGGTGCCTGAGCGTTTCCGGGCGGGTTGCGCCTTCGGCGCCGCGCGTGCGCGGACTCTCCGGCAGGACCATGTTGCGACCCGGGGATTCTAGCGGAAACGGCCGGCAGGCACAGAGTATAGTCATCCTACGCATGTCAACGTCGCTCGGGCGCCGGAGCAGCGTCGCAGTCCGGATCGGCGCCGTCACCGTCGGCGGCGACGCTCCGGTCGTCGTGCAATCGATGACCAACACCGATACGGCCGACATCGAAGCGACGGCGCTCCAGGTGCGGGAGCTCGCCGAAGCGGGCTCGGAGATCGTTCGCGTGACGGTCAACACCGACGAGGCGGCCGCGGCCGTTCCGCACATCCGGGACCGTCTGCGCTCGTCCGGCTGCGGCGTGCCGCTCGTCGGCGATTTCCACTTCAACGGCCACAAGCTGCTCGCCGCGCACCCGGATTGCGCCGAGGCCCTCGACAAGTACCGGATCAACCCGGGCAACGTCGGCCGCGGCAGCAAGCGCGACCCGCAGTTCGCCGCGATGATCGAGACCGCCTGCCGGTTCTCGAAGCCCGTGCGCATCGGCGTGAACTGGGGCAGCCTCGACCAGGACCTGCTGACGCGGATGATGGACGAGAACTCGCGCACCGCCGAACCGCTGGACGCGCTGGACGTTCTGCGCGAGGCGACCGTCGTCTCGGCGCTCGCCTCCGCCGCGCGCGCGGAAGAGCTCGGCCTGCCGCACGACGCGATCGTGATCAGCTCAAAGGTGAGCGGCGTGCAGGATCTCGTCGCGATCTACCGCGCGCTCGCCGCACGCTGCGACTACCCGCTGCACCTCGGCCTCACCGAGGCCGGCATGGGCGCAAAGGGCATCGTCTCTTCGGCGGCCGCGCTCGCGATCCTCCTCCAGGAAGGCATCGGCGACACGATCCGCGTGTCGCTGACCCCCGAGCCCGGCGGCGACCGGCGCCAGGAAGTGCGCGTCGCGCAGGAAATCCTGCAGAGCCTTGGGCTCCGCGCCTTCCTGCCGCGCGTCGTCGCCTGCCCCGGCTGCGGACGCACGACCAGCAGCTACTTCCAGGAGCTGGCGCAGCGCATCCAGGACCACGTGCGCGAGCGCATGCCGGCCTGGCGGCGCGACTTCGTCGGCGCCGAGAGGATGACCGTCGCCGTGATGGGCTGCGTCGTCAATGGCCCCGGCGAGAGCAAGCACGCGAACATCGGCATCAGCCTGCCCGGCACGGGCGAGCGGCCGGTCGCGCCGGTTTACGAGGACGGCGAGAAGACGGTGACGCTGAAGGGCGAGCGCATCGCCGAGGAATTCCAGGAGCTCGTGGAACGCTACGTCGCGCGCCGCTATGCGCGCAGGGAGGCCTGATGGAAGCGCTGAAGGAACGCAAGTGCGTGCCCTGCGAGGGCGGCGTCCGCCCGCTCGATGCGAAGCAGGCGGGCGGGATGATGAAGCTGCTGCACGCGGACTGGAAGCTCGTCGAGGACGGCAAGGCGATCCGGCGCGAGCTCAAGTTCCCCGACTTCTGGCGGACGATGAGCTTTGTCAACGCGGTCGCGCACGTCGCGAATGTCGAGGACCACCACCCCGACCTCGAGGTCGGCTACAACTACTGCCGCGTCCGCTACTCGACGCACGCGATCGGCGGGCTGTCCGACAACGACTTCATCTGCGCCGCGAAGGCGGACGCACTCCTGGAGTGAAGCGAAAAGGGGACGGTCACCTTTAACGCCGACGTACGAGACAGAGGACCCGCACATGCCCGTTAAAGGTG
This sequence comes from Steroidobacteraceae bacterium, assembly GCA_035495635.1. Taxonomy (GTDB): domain Bacteria; phylum Pseudomonadota; class Gammaproteobacteria; order Steroidobacterales; family Steroidobacteraceae; genus SCUD01. The sequence continues at coordinate 2,843 of DATJFN010000007.1, forward strand.
ACCGTCCCCTTTTCGCTTCCGGGATCGACGCCGCGCACCGGGAGGTGATCTTCGCCTCCTCGCTCGGCACCGTCTTCGAGTGGTACGACTTCTACCTCTATGGCACGCTCGCCGTCTTCTTCTCGGCACTCTTCTTCCCGCCGGGCAACGAGACGGCGGCGTTCCTCGGGAGCCTCGCCACCTTCGGCGCCGGCTTCGCCGTGCGGCCGCTCGGCGCGCTCGTCTTCGGCCGCATCGGCGACCTGGTCGGCCGCAAGTACACCTTCCTCATCACGATCGTCGTCATGGGCCTCTCGACGGCGCTCGTCGGCGTGCTGCCGACCTACGCGCAGATCGGGATCTGGGCGCCGGTCCTGCTGGTGAGCTTGAGGCTCGCGCAGGGCCTCGCGCTCGGGGGTGAATACGGCGGCGCCGCGACCTACGTCGCGGAGCACGCGCCGCGCGGCAAGCGTGGCTATTACACGAGCTGGATCCAGACCACGGCGACGCTCGGCTTCTTCCTTTCGCTCGCGGTGATCCTCGCCTGCCGGCTCGGCTTCGGCGAGGACGGCTTCAAGGCCTGGGGCTGGCGCGTGCCCTTCCTGATCTCGGTCGTGCTGCTCGCCGTGTCCGTCTACATCCGGCTGCGGCTGCAGGAGTCGCCCGTGTTCGTCGAGATGAAGTCGGGCGGGAAGCTCTCGCGCGCGCCGCTGACCGAGAGCTTCGGGGAGTGGCGGAACGCGCGGATCGTGCTGCTCGCGCTCCTCGGCGCGACCGCAGGCCAGGGCGTCGTCTGGTACACGGGCCAGTTCTACGCGCTCTTCTTCCTGCAGAATACGCTGAAGCTCGATTTCCAGACCGCCTACCTCCTGATCGCCGCGGCACTCGTGATCGGCACCCCCTTCTTCGTGTTCTTCGGCCGGCTCAGCGACCGCGTGGGCCGCAGGCGCATCATGGTGGCCGGCTGCTTCCTCGCCGCGCTCACCTTCATCCCGATCTTCAAGGGCCTCACGCATTCGGTGAATCCGGCGCTCGCCGAGTTCGAGCAGCGCGCCGCGGTGACGGTCGCAGGCACCGATTGCAATTTCCACGTCTTTGCGAAGCCGAAATCGGACTGCGACCGGGCGCGCGATTTCCTGACGAAGGCAGGGGTCAATTACGAGAGCGTCGCGCCCAGGCTCGTGGAGGGGGTCGTCACGACCATTGCCGGCGTCCCGCTCACCGGTTTCGACGAAGCGGCGTATCGCACCGCGCTCGACTCGGCCGGCTATCCCGCGGCGCCTGACCGCGCGCGCATGAACCTCCCCGCCGCGCTCGCGCTCCTCGTCGTGCTGATGCTCTACGTCACGATGGTGTACGGGCCGATCGCCGCCTTCCTCGTGGAGCTCTTCCCGACCCGGATCCGGTATTCGTCGATGAGCCTCCCGTATCACATCGGTAACGGCTGGTTCGGCGGGTTTCTGCCGTTCCTCGCCGCGGCCCTGGTCGTCCTCACCGGGAACATCTATTACGGGCTGTGGTACCCGATCGTGGTCGCGGCGATGTGCGGCCTCGTCGGCCTCATCGGCATCCGCGAGACGAAGGACGTCGACCTGCGCTCATGACGGCGGCCGGCGCACGGACGCGGGCACCTCGCCCGCGACGCCGAGCGCGCGCCGCATCAGGAGGCGCTTGATCGGTCCCGCGGACTGAGCGAGCCCGAGCGCGCCCCGGCGCAGGCGCGACTGCACCGGGTTTCCGCCGAAGAAGAGCCGCTTGATGCCGTCGAGGAGCGCGATCGCGGGCAGGGCCTCGGCCTTGCGCCAGCGCTCGTAGCGGCGCAGCACGCGAAACTCGCCGGGATCGTCGCCCGCGGCGACCGCTCCGCCGACCACGTCCACGAGCGCCGCCGCGTCGAGGAAGGCGAGGTTGATGCCCTGCCCCGCGAGCGGGTGCACCGTGTGCGCGGCGTCGCCGACGAGCGCGACGCGCTCGGAGGCATAGCGCCTCGCGTGCAGCAGGCGGAGCGGAAAGGCGGCGCGCGGCGTCGTCGGCGAAAGCCGGCCCAGCACGCCTCCCGAGCCCGCGGTCACGCGCTCAGCGAACTCGCCCTCGGCGCAGTGGACGAGCTCCTCGGCGCGCTCGGGGAGCGCCGACCAGACGAGCGATACGCGGCCATCCGCGAGCGGCAGCAAGGCCAGTGGGCCGGTGTCGAGGAAGCGCTGGAATGCCGTCGCGCCGTGCGGCTTCCCGCAAGCGAGATGAGCGACCACCGCGCGCTGGCCGTAGTCCCAGCCGCGCGTGTCGATGCCCGCCTGGCGGCGCACGGCGGACTCGGCGCCGTCGGCGCCGACCACGAGGCCTGCGCGGAACTCGCGGCCGTCGCCGAGGCCGACGCGGACCGCGTCCCGCGTCGCCTCGAGCGTCGCGAAATCCGCGCGCAGCAGCACGACGCCCGCGGCCTCCGCGCGCGCAGTGAGCGCAGCCTGGATGCTGCGGTTCTCGCCGATGTGGCCGAGGTCGGGCTCGCCGAGCTCGGCGGCGTCGAATACGAGCGCGTCCGCGCCCGTGGGATCCTGGCGCTCCTCCCAGACGACCATGCGCTGGTAGGCGGCCGCGCGCGCGGCGACGGCCGGCCAGGCACCGGTGCGCTCGAGGAGCTGCTGCGAAGCGCGCGAGAGCGCGGACACGCGCAGGTCGAGCGGCGCATCGGCGGCCGGCACGGTAGTCGGCCGCGGCTCGACGAGCGCGATGCGAAGGTCCGAAGTCGCGGGTGTCGCGGCGAGGAGCGCCGCGGCGCCGGCACCCGCCATGGCGCCGCCGACGACGATAACGTCGAAATCGCGCTTCACGGACGCCCGCCCGCGCCGACTAGCGGCAGCCCGCGCACGAGCCGCGGCTGTCGACCCGCGAGGCCCATCGTCCTGCGCGCGAACTCGTGCTTGACCGGGCGCAGGAGATCAAAGAGCGCGAGTCCGTGGCCCCGCGCGCGCCGGAGCGGCCCGAGCGGCAGCCCGAAACCGCGCACGAGCGAATCGGTGAACCGGATGACCGCCTCGCGGTCCGGCGCGCGCCAATTCGAATAGCGTGCGAGCAGCGCGACCTCGCCGGGATCACCGCCGGAATCCGCGATGAGCTCCGCCAGCATGGCGACGTCGCGCAGCGCGAGGTTGAAGCCCTGCCCCGCCACCGGATGCAGGGACTGGGCGGCGTTGCCGAGGATCGCCGCGCGCGGCGCGGTGAGGCGGGCGGCACGCGTCAGCGAGAGCGGATAGGACTGGCGCCGGCCGACGCGCGTGAAGCGCCCGAGACGCAGGCCAAACGCATCCTGCAGGCGCGCGAGGAATGCGGCGTCGTCGAGGGCGAGCGCCGCGTGCGCTTCGCCCGGCGCCAGCGTCCAGACGACGGCGGAGCGGCCTTCCGCGATCGGCAGCACGGCCAGCGGCCCATCCGGCGTGAAGCGCTCGTACGCCGTGTACGCGTGGAATCGCGTCGTGTCGACATGGGCGATGATCGCGAGCTGGCCGTAGTCCGAGACGCTCGCCTCGATGCCGAGCGCAGCCCGAACCGCGGACTGCGCGCCGTCCGCGGCCACCAGCAGGCGGGCGTCGATGACCTCGCCGCCATCCGTGCGCAGCTGCACGGACTCGGGCCCCGGCTCGACGGAAGCCACCCGGGCGTGCCGCAGGCGGATCCGCGGCTCGGCCGCGACGCATTCGCGGAGCGCCATCCCGAGCAACCGGTTCTCGATCGTGAAGCCGAGCGCGGCGAGACCCTGTTCCGCCGCGGTCAGCGTTGCGGTTCCGAAGACGCCGCGCTCGGAGACGTGGATGCGCCGGATCGGGGTGGCGCGCGCGGAGACCGCGGGCCAAGCGCCGATGCCCTCGAGCACGCGCCGGCTGCCGCTCGAAAGCGCGGTCGTGCGCGCGTCGAAGCTCGGCTGTTCGTCGGCTTCGGGCGCGACCGGTTCGATGACGCCGACGTCGAGCGGCAGTTTCGCGAGCGCAGCCGCGAGCGACAGCCCGACCATGCCGCCCCCGGCGATGGCGACGTCGCAGGCGAGCCGCTGCGCGCTCAAGCAGCCGCCATGAGCCGCTCGATCTCGTCGGGATCGGTCGGCATCGCCGCCGTCAGCACTTCGGGATCGCCGTCGGTCACGGCGACGTCGTCCTCGATGCGGACGCCGATGCCCCACCATTCGCGCCGAACGCCCGGGCTGCCCAGCGGGATGTAGATACCGGGCTCGATGGTGGTGACCATCCCGGGCTCGAGCAGCCGCCACTGGTCACCGACCTTGTATTCGCCGACGTCATGGACGTCCATGCCGAGCCAGTGTCCCACGCGGTGCATGAAGAACCGCCGGTAGGCGCCGTCCTTGATGAGCTTCTGCAGCCGGCCTTTCAGGAGGCCGAGCCTCACGAGGCCCTGCGTGATGGCGCGCACGGCTGCCTCATGCGGCTCGTTCCAGTGCACGCCCGCGCGGACCTTCCGGATGGCGGCGTCGTGGGCCTCCAGCACGACCTCGTACACGGCGCGCTGGCGCCGGCTGTAGCGCCCGCCGACCGGGAGCGTGCGCGTGATGTCGGAGGCGTAGTAGTCGAACTCGCAGCCGGCGTCGATCAGGAGCAGCTCGCCGTCCTGCATCTGCCGGTCGTTGCCCCGGTAGTGCAGCACGCAGGAGTTCGGGCCACTGCCGACGATCGGGTGGTAGGAGATGTCGGCGCGGCGCCGATGGAACTCGTGGAGGATGTCCGCCATTACCTCGTACTCCATCCGGCCCGGCGCCGCGGACCGCACGGCGCGAAGGTGGGCTGAGCAGGCGATGCCGGCGGAGCGTCGCATGGAAGCGAGCTCGGCGCGGCTCTTGAAGAGCCGCATCTCGTGCAGCGGGTGGTCGAGGGCCACGAATTCATGCGGCGTGCGCATCCCGTGCTTGCCCTGGGAGCGCAGGCGGTTCACCCATCCGATGACGCGCTTGTCGAACTCCGGGTGCGTGCCCATCGTGTAGAAGACGCGCGAGCAGCGCTCGAGCAGTCCCGGCAGGATCTCGTCGATGTCGCCGACCGGGAAGGCATCGTCAGCGCCGTAGTCGCGCACGGCGCCCTCAGGCCCGGCGCGCGCGCCGTCCCAGGCTTCGCGTGCCGGATCGCGGTCGCGCACGAAGAGCACGTACTCGCCCTGCGGGCGTCCGGGGATGAGCACGGCGACGGCCTCCGGCTCCGCGAAGGACGTCAGGTAGTAGAAATCGCTGTCGGGCCGGTAGTGGTATTCGACGTCGTTGTTGCGCGTGCGGACCGGGGCGGCCGGCAGGATCGCGATCCCGTCGCGGCCCATGTGGTGCATCAGCTGGCGCCGCCGCTTGCCGAACTCATCCCGCCGCATGCGCCCTCGCTGCGGCGAGCTCGTCGTAGGCGAGCTGGGTGCCGGCACGCACGAATTCGAACAGCTCCACGAAGTCGCCCTCCCCGGCCGCGTCGCTGCGCCCGGGCTCGAGCTCGGCCTGCGCGATGTCCGCGAGGTCGCCCAGGAATTCGCCGACGTCCTCGGTCCGCTCGATGTCGGCGTCGGAGGAGCGCGTCCCGATTCCGTAGAGGAATCCCTCGCACCAGGCTGCGAGGGCCGCCACGCGCTCGGAGAGCGGCGCCTCGTCGTCCGGCAGGAGCGGCGCGAACTCGAACTCCGCGGACTCCAGCGAATCGCGCGTCGCTGCCGGCAGCCGCTCGATCACCGGGTCGGCTGCCGCCGCGCCGGGCTCGCCGGCGATTTCCGCGAGCCACTCCTTCGCGCCATAGTCTTCGCGCACGCAGAGTGCCCCGCAGAGGCGGCCATGGGCTTCCGAGGGATCCACCGTTATGTCCATGCGCGCGAGGGACGCCTGCAGGTCGGCGTGGGTCATGCCGCGAACGGTAGCAGTAATCGGCAGGGCGTGGCAGCATAGTGGTCGTATGGAAGATGGCAGCAAACCCGGCCTCGAACGCGAGTTCAAGCGGCTCGAACGACGCCTCGACGAGCTCGTCGGCGTGGTCGCGCAACTCAAGGAAGAGAACCGCGCGCTCAGGCAGCGCCAGGACACTCTCTCCGCCGAGCGCGCGACGCTCATGCAGAAGAACGAGCAGGTTCGCGCGCGCGTCGAGGCGATGATCGGCCGGCTGAAGGCGATGGAGAGCGGCGCATGAGCGGCGACCCGAGCCGGGTGACGGTGAAGATCCTGGAGAAGGAGTACCACGTCACCTGCCCGCCCGAGGAACGGGCGGCGCTGGTCGATTCCGCGGAGTACCTTAACCGCAAGATGCGGGAGATCCGCGACAGCGGCAAGGTAATCGGCCTCGACCGCATCGCGGTCATGGCGGCCCTCAACATCGTCAACGAGCTGCTGCAGGCACGCGGGCACGATGAAGGGGTCGAGACGGACCTCGCCGCGCGGCTTAGGGCGATGCGTGAGCGCGTCGAGAGCGCGCTGACGCGCAGCCAGTCGGTCGGCAACTGATTTAGATGGCCGCCCGCGCGGGAAGCGCGGGCGCCGAAAGTTTGGCGCCACCTGCGGTGTTCGATGCGGGCCTGGGTACCTCTCGACCCTAACGTGAAACACCCAGGGGCGTGGCTCAGCGGCAGCATTGTGCAAGTCCGCCTCGCAGCGGAAAGCCTTAAGTGTCGCGGCCTGCTCCACCTGTTGCTCCACGTCGAGAGCAGCGGCCCAAAACGGCACAGGCGGGTGGCGCCTCTCGGTTCCCGGCATGCCTGAGGACAGGCCCACAATCCGCCGGCGCCTGCGCGCCGCGCGCCGCGCCGTCCCGGCGGCCGCGCGCGCCGTGGCAGCCTCCGCCATCGACCGCGAGCTCGCGCGCCTCGGGCTGCCCCGGCCGGGTTCGCGCATCTCCGCGTTCCATCCGTTCGACGGCGAAATCGACCCGAAGGTCGTGCTGCGCCGCGCCGAGGCGCTCGGCTGCCGCGTCTACTATCCCGTCGTCACCAGCCTGCGCGGGCGCCGCATGCGCTTCGTCGCCCCCGCCGATGACGGCGGCGAAGCGATCAGCCCGCGCTGGCTCGACCTCGTGCTCGTGCCGCTCGTCGGCTTCGACGCGCGCGGCCACCGCCTCGGCATGGGCGCCGGGCTCTACGACCGGCACTTCGCGTTCCTGCGCCAGCGCCGCGCCTGGCGGCGGCCGCTCCTCGTCGGCGTCGCGTTCGACCTGCAGCGGGTCGAGCGGCTCACCGAGGCCGACCACGACGTCCAGCTCTGGGGCGTCGTGACCGAGCGCGGTGTCTACGGCCGCGCCGCGTCGCAGTTGCGCGGGCCGGGGGCGGTGCGCCGATGAAGTACTGGCTGATGAAGTCCGAGCCGGACACGTTCGGCATCGACCACCTCGCGAAACGGCCGAAGCGGACCGCGGGCTGGGACGGCGTCCGCAACTACCAGGCGCGCAACATGCTGCGCGACGACTTCGCGGTCGGCGACAGGGCTTTCTTCCATCATTCCAGCTGCGAAACCCCCGGGATTTACGGGACGATGGAGGTCGTTCGCGCGGCGCATCCCGATCCCGGCCAGTTCGACCGCAAGAGCAAGTACTACGATGCCGGGAGCGATCGCGCGAATCCCCGCTGGTACGAGGTCGAGGTGCGCCTGCTGAAGAAATTCGCGCGCCCGGTGACGCTCGAGATGCTCCGCGAGCACGCGAGCGGCAAGCTGAAGGACCTCGTCGTGCTGCGTCGAGGCAATCGACTCTCGGTGATGCCGGTCACGCCGGCGGAATGGAAATTCATTCACCGACTCGCGAGCGAAAGCGATCCCGATTGACGATCGCGCGCGTCGATCGCGCGCGCGATGCGCATACCTCTTGCTTGCAATCCCGTCAACCATGTATATACTCGGCCTCGGATTAACCCCGACATGGAGATCCAACATGGCGACCAAGAAGAAGGCAAAGAAGAAGGCTTCCAAGAAGAAGTAAGCCCCTTGCCTGATGAAACGGTGGTTGGCTGATCGAGAGACTGCCAACCTCCGGTTCAGAAAGAGACGAGACTGTGCCCGCGAAAGCGGGCACAGTTTTTTCCGGAGGCAGCACATGGACGCCGACGCGAAGAAGAAAGCCGCCGCACTCGCCGCGCTCGACTACGTCGAAGACGGAATGACGGTCGGGGTCGGCACGGGATCCACGGTCAACCACTTCATCGCGGCGCTCGGCGAGCGGCGGCACCGCATCGCGGGCGCCGTCTCCTCCTCCGAGGCCAGCACACGACTCCTACGCGAGGCCGGCATCGAGGTACGCTCGCTGAACGACACGGGCGACCTTTCCCTCTACGTCGACGGCGCCGACGAGTCGACCCGACACCTCGCGCTCATCAAGGGCGGCGGCGGCGCGCTGACGCGGGAGAAGATCGTGGCCGCGGCCAGCCGGAAGTTCGTCTGCATCGTGGACGATTCCAAGCTCGTCGACGTGCTCGGCCGCTTTCCCCTCCCCGTCGAGGTCATCCCGATGGCGCGCTCCCTGGTCGCTCGCAAGCTGGCCGCGCTCGGCGGCCAGCCGGTCCTGCGCCAGGGATTCAAGACCGACAACGGCAACGAGATCCTGGACGTCCACAACCTCCGGATCACGGACCCGACCGCGCTCGAGGCCCAGATCGGGCTGCTGACCGGCGTCGTCGAGGTCGGCCTGTTCGCGCGGCGCGGGGCCGACGTCCTGGTGGTTGCCGGCGACGCCGGCGTGAAGACCCTCAAGCGCTGAGGATCCGTGCGCGCCCATGAAGGTGCGTGACAGCGGAATGCCGGCGGCGGCGACCTGGGACAGGTTCTTCGATCCCGGGTTCATCCTCGGCCAGCTCGCCTTCGACATTCGCGCCGACGTCGTGGATTTCGGCTGCGGCTACGGGACCTTCACGGTCGCCGCCGCGGCGCGCACGACCGGCACCGTCCATGCGATCGACGTCGAGGCCGAGATGGTCGAATCGACGCTCGCGCGGGCGCGGAAGCTCGGACTCGCGAACGTGCGCGGCGAGCGACGCGACTTCGACACGGAGGGCACCGGGCTGCGGGACGCGTCGGTCAGCTACGCGATGCTCTTCAACGTGCTGCACGCGGCGGACCCGATGCCGATGCTGCGCGAGGCCTGCCGCGTCGTGAAGCCCGGCGGCAAGCTGGCGGTGATCCACTGGGTTCAGGATGCGCAGACGCCGCGCGGCCCCGACCTCGCGATCCGGCCGCGGCCCGACCAGTGCCGCCGCTGGCTCGAGGATTCCGGCTGCGAGATTCTCATTCCTTTCGCCGCGCTGCCGCCCTGGCACTTCGGCGTCGTGGGCGTCCGGCAATGAGCGGTGCGAGGCGGGCGCCCGGATGCGGCCTCACCTGGCCGGTTCGGCCTTCGGGAATTTCCAGCGGCCGTCGAGGATCTCGGGCCGCGGGCGATACAGCCGCACCGTGTAGTTCCAGCCTTTCATGATCGGGATGCAGTTCGGGATCTTCCCGTCGCAGCCCCCGAATTGCACTGTGGTCGAACCATCCGCCGCCTTCTTTCCGGTGACACTATTGACGTTGTATGAATCGAGGGAATTCTTCTCGAAGTAGCCCTGCTCGTTGTAGACGCTAATGGACCAGAACGCATCGACCGGCACGTCCTTCACGGTCACCTTGTGGACCGTCACCCCGTCGTTTTGCGCTGGCGTCTCGCCGAGGTAAGTCGCATCCTTGTCGGGATTGCCGCCCCACCCGGCCGCAGCACCCATCAGGCGCTTGACTGGATCAACCTCGCCCTTCTTGCCGAACGCGCCCCCGAAGCCGGTCGTTGTGGACGAAAGGACGAGCAACGCATCGCGCACTTTCTTCTGGCTCACGGGGTCCCAGGCCGGGACTTGGAACATGCCCGGACTCGCCTGCGTAACGGTGATGCGGTCCTGAAGTGACCGCACCTCGGCGACGTCCGTAGGATCGTTGGGATCGACCAGCGTCCGCACCGCGACGGCCGCGTAGCGCGTACCGACCATGGCCTTCGTCAGCGTGTATGCGCCAGGCTTGTAATAGACGGCCGGCACGTAGTGATCTTCGCTGATGACCTGCATGGACATGAACCGGCCCCGCGCGTCGGGAAGCGTGACCGTCGCCGGCCCGGCGTCCAGGTCGAACAGGGCCGACGAATACCTCGTGTCGCGGTTCAGGCGAATGACCGTCTGGTGATCGACGTCCGCGACTTCCCGCCGATGATTGAACTTGCCGAGCTGTCCGCCGCTGTCCTTGACGAGGCCCGCCATATACATGTCGCTCTCGGCACGCACGAAGTTGTCGACTGTGACGGGCTGAGGCGTCCGCGTCGCCGCGCCCGCCGATGCCAAGGCCAGTGCGCCGAACCAGATTGCAAATGAACTCACTGCGAGACTCCTCGGACGATGCCCGGAATGTATTGAGGGCAGCGAAGCATGGGCCATCGGACCTTGGGCCTACGGGATTCGAAGCGCGAAAAAGAAAAAGCCGGTCTTGCGCCGGCTTCTTCGCATTTTTGGCTGGGGGACTAGGATTCGAACCTAGGTTGGCGGAGTCAGAGTCCGCAGTCCTACCGCTAGACGATCCCCCAAGTGTGGTTCGTCCCCAGGGAATAGTATCAGCGCTTGCTGAACTGCGTCCCGCGGCGCGCCTTGCGCCGGCCGACCTTCTTGCGTTCGACCTCGCGCGCGTCGCGCGTCACGAAGCCGGCGGCACGAAGCGGCTTGCGCAGCTCCGAATCGAAATGGATCAGCGCGCGCGTGATGCCGTGGCGGATGGCGCCGGCCTGGCCGGTGATGCCGCCGCCTTCGACGAGGACGTTGATGTCGAAGCGGTCGGTCATCTGCACGAGCTCGAGCGGCTGGCGGACGATCATGACGCCCGTCTTGCGCCCGAAGAACTCGTCGAGCGGTCGGCCGTTGACGGTGATCGCGCCCTTGCCAAGCTTCAGTGAAACGCGCGCCGCGGACGACTTGCGCCGGCCGGTCGCGATGGATGCGCTCGTTGCCATGAAATCCCTCAGATCTCGAGCTGCTTCGGCTGCTGCGCGCTGTGCGGGTGCGCGCTGCCGGCGAAGACGTGGAGCTTGCGGAACATCTGCCGGCCGAGAATCGTCTTCGGCAGCATGCCCTTCACGGCGTACTCAATCGCCCGCTCCGGGTGCTCGGCGATGAGCTTGCCCAGCGCAACCGTCTTCAGGTTGCCGAGATAGCCCGTGTGCTGCTGGTAGACCTTGTCGCGCATCTTGTTGCCGGTCACCGCGACCTTCTCGGCGTTGATGACGACGATGTGGTCGCCGCAGTCCACGTGCGGCGTGAACTCGGGCTTGTGCTTGCCGCGCAGCCGCATGGCGATCTGCGAGGCGAGCCGGCCCAGCGTCTTGCCGGACGCGTCCACCAGGTACCAGTCGCGCCGCACGCGCTCTGGATTCGCGAAAGCCGTCTTCATCTTGGGCCCCTGGAAAGGGTCGGGTTCGTGAAAGGCCGGCAAGTTTACACAGATGGCCAAGGCTTGCAAAGCCGTGACGGGCCGTTCGCAAGTCCTTGTCGTTGCAGGGGAAGCGGTCCGGGGATCGCTATATAATATGAGTCCGATGGACCCCCGCGTCCTTTCGCCCCTCGACCGGCTGCTGGAACTCGCCGACGCTGGCCTGCGCGGGAGCTTCGCACGCCCGGCCGCAAGCCGCCCGACACCGGGAAATCCGACCTCGCTGCCCGTCGATCCGGGCCGCCGCCGGCATGCCGCCGGGCTCATGCGGGTCAATCATTCCGGCGAGATCGCCGCCCAGGGCCTTTACCACGGGCAGGCGCTCACGGCCCGTTCCGAGGCAGCGCGCGCGGCACTTCGGCGCGCCGCCGCCGAGGAAGGCGACCATCTGGCCTGGTGCCGCGACCGGCTGGACGAGCTCGGCTCGCGGCCTAGCCTCCTGAACCCGCTCTGGTACGGCGGGTCCGTCGCGATCGGCGCCCTCGCGGGCCTCTTCGGCGACCGCGCGAGCCTCGGGTTCATGGCGGAAACGGAGCGGCAGGTCGAAGGTCACCTCGCCGACCACCTCGGACGCCTGCCCGCCGACGACGAGCGGAGCCGGACCATCGTGCGGGAGATGCAGGCCGACGAGATCAATCACGGCCGCGCGGCCCTCGCCGCGGGCGGCGCGGCGCTGCCGGAACCGGTTCCGCGACTCATGCGCCTCACGGCCCGCGTCATGACCGGCACGGCATACTGGATCTGACCGATGGGCCACAATGTCTTGCGATGCGCGCGTGGCTGTAATACAACGGCGTGCGGGAAGGGCACGGCCAGCGCATCGCGCGTCGACCACCCCAGGGGATCTCCATGGAAGAAGCCGTCAAGCAACTGACCGATATCCCGGCGATCAATCGCTTTTTGAGCTATTGCCGCGTGCGCACGGTGCCGTCCAAGACGGCCCTGATCCACGCGGGCGACCTGCCGGATGTCCTCTACTACATCATCCGCGGCTCGGTTGAAGTGATGATCGAGGA
>DATJFN010000008.1:0-4845 GCA_035495635.1 Steroidobacteraceae bacterium
GGCTTTGCAGCCAGTTCGCGAGCCAGCGCGGATAGTGGAATTGCACGTGGTAGTGGCGGAAGGCGCCGTTGAAACCGAACAGCAGCGTGAAGAGACCGATGTTCAGCACGGTGATCGGCGCGATGCTGCCGGCGAACAGCCAGCCGAAGAACGCCGCGGGCACGGAATAGCCGATCGCCGCCGCGATGGAGTAGAGCGGCCCCTCGAGCACGTGCTCGCGGTAGCGCGTCAGCGGTGTCAGCACCTCGGCGGAGTGATGCACCTTGTGGATCGCCCACAGCGCCGGGATCTTGTGCTCCGAATAGTGCAGCAGGAAGAACGTGAAGTCGTAACCGATCAGGAGCACGAAGCTGTAGAAGAGCGTCCAGGCGAGGTTCGGCTCGATGGCGGGTCCCTCGCCGAAAGCCGCGGTCATCGCGCCGATGACGCTCTTCTCGATGAACGGGCCGAGAGAGCCGAGCAGCAGCAGCGCCCAGACGGGCTTCAGCGCGCGCTCGAAAATCCACAGCCACACATCCACGCGCGCGGAAACGTGCGTGTAGATGTCCCTCGGAAGCAGGTACTCCACGAATCCGCACTGCCTTTCACGCCCGTCCGCACCCTTGGCGCCGCGGCCCTTGCGGACCGCAAAGAAGACGACCGCGAGCACCAGCATCAGGAGCAGCCAGTTCCAGCGCAGGTCGCGGGGCACGTTCTCCGAGAGCGCTTTCCAGACGACCGGTCCGTACTCGCGGGCGAGCTCGGTGAAGGGACCGATTTTTTCCGCCGCCTCGGTCATCGCGCGTCAGTCGCTGTCCTTGTTGGACGAGGTCGAGACGCCGCCGGAATAAACGGGCTCGAACCCGAATACCCAGGGCTTCGTGGTGTCGACGCTGACGCGCACCGCTTTCATGTCCGGCCAGCCGTACACCTGCAGGCGCACCAGGTTCTGGCGCGTGACGCCCGGCTTGTCGAGGTCGAGCTGCGTCAGCGGCCGGTCGATGACGAACTGATGGTAGTGGCCCTGGACGATCAGCACCTGGCCGTCGAACGACTCCGCTTCCGCGTCGATCGCGCGCACGATGGCCTCGAACGGCCCGCCCTCGTAGCGCAGCTGCTCGTCGAAGGGGTTCGAGTGGAAGGCGAGCACGACGGCGCGCTGCCGGGCCTGGCGCGCCGCGGCGAAGGCCGCCTTGACCCAGGCGAGGTTCGCCTGCTCGCGGCGCGCGAACTCGCGCCAGTACTTCTCGACGCGCAGCTCCTGGTTGTTGTGGGTGCCCGCGAGGTTCAGCGTCGCGAAGGTCGCGCCGCCGTACGTCCAGCGCGCGTTCTCCGCGAACTCGGAGAATTCCGGGATCTCGTCCGATTCCCGCACCAGCGGGAGGCGCGCCCGCCCGAGGCTCTCGGGCTTGGCCCAGAAGATCCCGCGCATCAGCGCAAGGATCTCCGTCGGATCGGCGGAGCCGCGGTTCGCCTTCCAGCAGTCGGCCCACTCGTTGTTGCCCGGCGTGTAGAAGACGGCGCTCGCGAACCGGTTGAAGAACTCGAGCTGCGACTCCTGGAAGGCACGGCCGCAGTCGCCGTAGCCCTTGGTGTCGCCGACATGGATCGAAAAGGCGGGCCGCGCCGCGTTGACCGCGTCGATGAGCTCGCCATAAAGAGCGTTGTCCGCCGGCGGCGCATAGGTCGTGTCGCCGAGCGCGACGAAGCTGAACGGCTCGGCCGCCGCGGGAGCCGCGAAGAGCGCCGCAAGGAGGAGCCGCGCGAGCATGCGTCGACTGTAGCAGAGGCGATATTCTGGTGTCCGCCTCCCGGCTCGGTTAACGTGCGGGCTCAATGACGCACTTTGCCAAGCCGATTTTTTCAGTTCTTGCGCTGGCCATCGGCCTCGCTGCCTCCGCGCAGGCGGCACTCGACCGGACCGAGCGCGCGATCGCCAAGCACGCGGCGGCCGGCCAGCCTGCGGCGGAAGCGCTGCTGGAGCGCGTCGTGAACATCGAAAGCCCGACGGAAAACGTCGCGGGCGTGCGCGCGGCGGGCGACGCTTTCGCCGAGGAGCTCCGGTCGATCGGCTTCAAGACGCGCTGGATCGAAATGCCGCCGGAGATGAAGCGTGCGGGGCACCTGGTGGCGGAGTCCGGCGGCATGCGGGGCAAGCGGCTGCTGCTGCTCGGCCACGTGGACACGGTGCTCTCCGGCGAGCCATTCCGCCGCGAGGGCGCGCGCGCGTTCGGGACCGGCACGTCGGACATGAAGGGCGGCGCCGTCGTGATGGTGCAGGCGCTCAAGGCGCTGCATGCGGCGGGCGCACTCAAGGACCGGCGCATCACCGTCATGCTCACTGGCGACGAGGAAGACGCGGGCCTGCCGCTCGCAGTGTCGCGTGCGCCCATGGTCGAGTTCGCAAGGTCGAGCGACGCCGCGCTCAGCTTCGAGGCCGCCATCGACGGCACCGCGACAATCGGCCGCCGCGGAATCAACAGCTGGACGCTCGAAACGACCGGCGTGACCGGCCACTCGGGCGGCATTTTCGGCGAGGACAAGGGAAGCGGGGCCGTTTACGAGGCCGCCCGCATCCTGGCCGCCTTCCAGGCCGAGCTCGGCCACGAAAAGTACCTCACGCTCAACCCGAGCGTGATCGTCGGCGGCACCAAGGCCGCGCTCGACGACTACCACGGCACGGCGGAAGGCAAGACCAACGTGATCGCGCCGACGGCGACCGCGCGCGGCGACCTCCGCTACATCAGCCTCGACCAGGAACGCTCGGCCATCGAGCGCATGCAGGCGATCGTCGCGCAGCACCTGCCGAAGACGAATGCGACGCTTCGCTTCGACGAGGCGGCCTATCCGCCGATGGCTCCGACGCCCGGCAACGAGGAACTGCTGAAGGTCCTGGATGGTGCGAGCCGTGACCTCGGCCTCGGGCCGGTGCCCGCCCTCGATCCCGGCGACCGCGGCGCTGGCGACATCGGCTTCATTGCGCACCTCTTGCCCTGCCTCGACGGGCTCGGCAGCGACGGCGGCGGCCACTCTCATGCGCCCGGCGAGTTCACGGGGATCGAGACGCTGACGCCGAATGCGCAGCGGGTCGCGGTGCTGATCTATCGCCTGACGCGCTGACGGCTTCAGGCGACTCGCGCACCCTGTCGTTTCAGCTCGGCCTGGACGAGCCCGATGTCGAGGTCGGCGAAAGCCTGGCCCGTCATCAGCGAGACCGCCGCGGCCGCGCCCGCGCCCTGGCCGCTCACCGTGCAGCACATCATGTTGCGCACGGCCGCGTGCGAGACCCTGTCGCCGCCGATGCAGCGGCCGGCCACGATCAGGTTCCCGACGCCGGTCGGCACCAGCGCGCGATAGGGCACGTGAAAGTAGCGCCCCGTGGTCGGCAGGATCAGCAGGCCATAGCCGTCGATGAACTCCGGGAAGATCCCGATCGAGTCCTCGAAGCGGCCCTGCTCGCGCACGTCGGCGGCCGTCAGGTTGTAGAGCGCTTCGATCTTCCGCGTATCGCGGACGCCGAGCGTCATGCCGAAGTTCCGGAGCTTCGCGCCCTCGCAGCCCGGCATGAACCTGCGAAGCGCCTCGATCGCGTGGATCGCCTGGGCGCGGCCCTCCATCTCGCCGCGCGTAAGGTCGGCCGGGTCCGTGCCGTCGCAGGCGGGCAGGCTCACGAGGTTGAGGTAGGTGAGGTCGCCCTGGTCGCTGACGGCGCCCCAGGTGCCCGCGATCGTCGCGAGCGACTTCGGGATGACGCCAGCCGCGGCCGCCTGCTTGAAGGGCTTGCGCAGGAAGGGCGAGAACATCTCGTCCTCCTTCCCCGAAGTCTCGATGTCCCATTCGCCGGCCCCGACCCAATCCTTGTAGGTTTGCGGGTCGGCCTTCACGGCATCGATGAAGCGCCGCTTGTTGACGCCGGACATCGAGAACATGACGGACGCCGCCATCATCTGCTCGCGGGGCGTCTTTCGGACCGGCGCGCCGGCGCGCGCGGCGACGTCGGCGTCGCCGGTGCCATCGACGACGCGCCGGGCGAGGATCGCCTCGCGGCCCGCCTTGCTCTCGGTGATGACGCCGGCGATGGCACCATCCACCACGATCGGCGCGACGAATGCGCGGTGCAGCATCGGCGTGATGCCCGCTTCCTCCACCAGCACGTCTGCCACCCACTTGAACATCTCGGCGTCGAGCGCGTGGCTGATCGACTGCGGCTCCGGCATGGCCGCACCCATCGCCATGGCCCGCTCCTCGAATTCTCGGCCGATGCCCTCGCTGTCCACGGTCTTTTCGTGGCGGTACCAGGCGAAGCCCTCGACGCCGACCTGCGTGATGTTGCCGCCGAAACAGCCATTCCGCTCGAGGAGCGTCGTCTTTGCGCCCGCGCGCGCAGCCGCGAGCGCCGCCGCGAGTCCGCCCGGACCGCTGCCGACGACCAGCACCTCGGTATCGTGGACGACCAGCGTCTCACGCGCGGATTCACGAATGTGTCGCATGACGCCCTTCTGCTGCCCAATCCACCGGCTTGACCTCCGGCATCACGACGAGCCAGCCGACAAGGCCGAAGAGCGCGACGGAGCCGGAGACGACGAGCGGGAGCGTGTAGCCGCGGCTGTAGTGCACGAGGTAACCCGTCACCACGGGCGCCGTCATGCCTGCGACGTTTCCGACCGCGTTCTGCAGGCCCATCCATCGCCCCGTCGCGCGCGGCCCCGCGAAGGTCTGCGTCACGGACGGATTCGAGGGACTGTTGAGGCCGTCGAGCGCCGCCGTGAGGAGAAGAACCGCGCCCGCGGCGACGGGTCCGGAGACGACGCTCGCAGCGAGGAGGCAAAGGCCGACGCCGGCGCTGCTCGTCGCAAGCGCCGTCTT
>DATJFN010000009.1:0-6478 GCA_035495635.1 Steroidobacteraceae bacterium
AGCTCACCGACCTCGTGGAGGAGGCGGTCTACGCGGAGTTCGACAGCCTGTCGGAGCGCGGCGGCGTGCTGGGCGCGATGGAGACCATGTACCAGCGCGGCAAGATCCAGGAAGAGTCCCTCTACTACGAGCACAAGAAGCACGACGGCAGCCTGCCGATCGTCGGAGTCAACACCTTCCTTCCCGAGCACGGTAACAGCGACGAGATCCGGAACGCCGAGCTCATCCGCTCGACCGAGGAGGAAAAGGTCGCGCAGGTCGGCGGCGTCACGGGCTACAACGAGGCTCACGTCACGCGGCAAGAGCCCGCGCTCCGCAAGCTGCAGGAGACGGCCGCCGCCGGCGGCAACGTCTTCGCCGAGCTCATGGAGACGGTCAAGTCCGCCTCGCTCGGCCGGATCTCCCGCGCGCTTTACGCCGTGGGCGGGCAGTACCGCCGCAACATGTAGATCATTGCAGCGGCTCGCCGGTCGCGGCCGCGATTGCCGCGCGGGCGGTATCGCGAAGCTCTGCCGCGACGTCGCCGCTGCCTTCCCGCGCCGGCAGAGGCTCCAGCGCCTCCACTTCGATGCGTCCCCAGCTTGGCCACGCGCTGCCGCCGCCGAAGATCCCGCGCGTGCCCCGGATCGCGACCGGGGCGACCGGCACGCCGGTGCGAGCGGCGAGCGCAAAGGCGCCGCCGTGGAAGCGCGCAATTCCGTTCTCAGGGTGGAAGGTTCCCTCCGGAAAGAACGCGACAGCCTCGCCATTCTCGAGCGACCTCAGGATCCGCCGCGTGTCGCCCGCTCCCTCGTGCCGGTTCTTGCGCTCGACGAAGTGGTGGCCGAGCCGCTGCAGCATCGGTCCCAGGACCGGCGCGCGCGAGGCTTCCTTCTTGATCACGAAGCCGAAGCGCGGCGGCAGCCAGGCGAACAGCAGCGGGCCGTCGAGGTAGCTCGCGTGGTTCGCGACGATGATGCATGCGCCTTCGGGCAGCCGTTCGAGGCGATTCGCCCGCACGGGCATGCCGCACAGGCGGAAGTACGCGCGGCCCAGGGCCGCTGCCGTCCGGCGGCGCGCTGGCAGCCCCGGCAGCAGCAGTATCGCCAGCGCGGCGACGAGCACGACGGGCACTACGAGCAGGAAGACCCAGAGCCCCCAGAGGAGGCGCAGCGGATTCCAGGTCATGGCGCGGATTGCCGGACTGCGAACGGGTACTGTGAACTGGTTCCGGTTATGTTAATGGTCATGGGTGTCTGTGAGACCGGTCACGTTCGACCGCGTCCGCGGCCAACCATACTGCGCGTGCATTCTGTCGCACCAGCCCGCCGCGCGCGATCCCACGGCGGCGTGGCCGTCCGCGACGGGAAGCAGGGCAGGTCCATGAGCGCAGCTATGAAGTCTTCGACATCGGTGCGCGCGGCGACACTCGCGACCGCCAGCGGGTCGGAAGAAGCCGTCCAGCCGATGATCGTGCGGTTCCTCGACGCGGTGTGGATGGAGCGCGGCCTCTCGCCAAACACGCTCGCCGCCTACCGCGCCGACCTCACGGCGCTGTCGCGCTGGCTGCGCCAGCGCAACACGGCGCTCGAGCGCACGACGCGCAACGACCTGCTCGGATTCATCGCCTGGCGCGTCGAGACGGGCGCCCGCCCGCGCTCGACCGCGCGGCAGCTCTCGAGCTTCCGCCGCTTCTTCCGTTACCTCGTGCGCGAAGGCGTGGTCAAGGAAGACCCGACGGCGCAGATCGCCATGCCGAAGATCGGCCGCAGCCTGCCCCGCTCGCTGACCGAGGCACAGGTCGAGTCGCTGCTCAACGCGCCCCAGACCTCCGATCCGCTGGGCCACCGCGACCGCACCATGCTCGAGGTGCTTTACGCGACCGGCCTTCGGGTCTCGGAGCTCGTAAGCCTACGGCACAGCCAGGTCAACCTGAACCAGGGCGTGCTCCGGATCGTCGGCAAGGGCAACCGAGAACGGCTCATCCCGCTCGGGGAGGAAGCCGTCCGCTGGCTGACCGAGTTCATGCGCGGCGCGCGCAGTGAGATCCTGCTCGACCGCCAGACGGACCACCTGTTCCCGACGCGCCGCGGCGACCGCATGACGCGCCAGGCTTTCTGGCACATCATCAAGCGCTACGCGAAGAAGGGCGGCATCGAGAAAGACCTCTCGCCGCACACGCTGCGCCACGCGTTCGCAACCCACCTCCTGAACCACGGCGCGGACCTGCGCGTCGTGCAGATGCTGCTCGGGCACAGCGACCTCTCGACCACGCAGATCTACACCCACGTGGCGCGGGAGCGCATGAAGGAGCTGCACGCGCAGCACCACCCGCGCGGCTGATAGACTCAACGCATTGGGCCCGAACCGGCGCCCCGCACCGGGGTCGAACGGGGGGTCCGTCCAAGCGAAGAGGCCCGCGTGTCGACCCTGTCCCGCCTGCTGCTACCCCTGACCGCCGTGCTTGCGCTCGCCGGCGCCGGCCCCGCCGCGCCCGAGGCGGCCCAGCCCGACGTGCGCGCGCAGATCGCGAAGCGGCTCGACATCAAGGTCGAGGACGTCCGGCCGTCGCCGATTGCGGGCCTTTACGAGGTCACGTCGGGCGCCGAGGTGGGATACGTCTCCGCGGACGGGCGCTTCTACGTCGATGGCGACGTCTTCGAGATGAACTCGAAGCACAACCTGACCGAGGACAAGCGCAAGGCAGGCCGGCTTGCGCTGCTCGCGGGCGTGAAGGACGAGGACGCCATCGTCTTCGCACCGCAGGGCCAGGCAGTGCACACGGTGACCGTGTTCACCGACGTCGACTGCGTGCACTGCCGGCGCATGCACTCCGAAATTGCCGAGCTCAACAAGCTCGGGATTCGCGTGCGCTACCTCAGCTTCCCCCGCGGCGGTCCGGGCAGCGACTCCTGGCGGAAGGCGGAATCCGTCTGGTGCAGCGCCGACCGCAGGGACGCGCTGACGCGCGCAAAGAAGGGCGAGACGCTGCCGGCCGGCAAGTGCGACTCGCCGGTCGCCGCGGAGTACGAGCTCGGCCGCCAGCTCGGCATCAGCGGCACGCCCGGCATCGTGACCGAGACCGGCGAGTTCCTCGCGGGATACGCGTCGGCCGCGTACCTCGCCGAATACCTGTCAGAGCCCGCGGCGACGACCGCGGCGAAGTGAGGCTCACCGCTCGAGGAGCGGCAGCTTCTCCTTGACGTCCTTCCACTCGTCGGCGTCGGCCGGCGGCTCCTTGCGCTGGGTGATGACCGGCCATTCCTTCGAGAGCTCGGCATTGAGCGCCAGGAACGACTCCTGGCCAGGCGGAACCTCCTCCTCGGAGAAGATCGCATCGACGGGGCACTCCGGCTCGCACAGCGTGCAGTCGATGCATTCCTCGGGGTCGATCACGAGGAAGTTCGGGCCCTCGTGGAAGCAGTCGACCGGGCAGACCTCGACGCAATCCATGTACTTGCACTTGATGCAGGTCTCGGTGACGACGAAGGTCATGCGCGTTCCGCGGCGGCCGATTCGGAGCGGCGCATTGTGCCACAGCGCCACCCGCGACCGTTCAGTCGATCGTGTGGAAATGCAGCCCCTCGCGCCCCGCGGCGCGGTCCTCGAGCCAGCGCCGCAGCGTGAACTCGACGCTCTTGAACGCGATGTCGGGCCAGGGAATCTCGCGCTCCTCGCAGAGAATCGTCTCGAGGCTCTCCGGACCGACGCCGAAGCGCGGTGACGCGAGCGTCGCGCGGAACATCACGTGGACCTGCTCCGCATGCAGCACGTGCACGATCGCGCAGGGGCCGCCGACCGCGACGTCGGCGAGCGCTTCCTCCATGCTCTCGCGCGCGGCCGCCTGCTGCAGCGTCTCGCCGACTTCCATGAATCCGGCCGGTATCGTCCAGTAGCCGCGGCGCGGCTCGATCGCGCGGCGGCATATCAGGATGCGGCCCTCGTGCTCGGGGACGCAGCCCGCGATCAGCTTGGGATTGCGGTAATGGATCGTGCCGCAGGCCGTGCACACGGAGCGGGGCAGGTGATCACCGGGCGGGATGCGCTGCGTCACGGGCGCGCCGCAGCTCGGGCAGAATCTCATCCGCCGTATACTGCCGCAGCCGGCCGGGATGGCGGAACTGGCAGACGCAGTGGACTCAAAATCCACCGGATCGGAAGATTCTTGCGGGTTCGACTCCCGCTCCCGGCACCATATCTTCTCCGCCTCGCCTGCGACCTTTTCGCCGGGTCGGGCATCTAAGCGGCCAATGCCCCGCATATCCGACATCGACCTGCCCGGCAGCCTGGTTTCGGCCGCCCGGGCCGGGGACACGGCGGCCCTCGAGGCGGTCTATGCCGCGACGGCCGGTCCCGTCTACACCCTGCTGCGGCGGCTCGTCCGCCGGCCCGCAATCGCCGAAGAGCTGCTGCAGGAAACGTTCGTCGACGTGCTCGAGCACATCGGCGCGTTCGAAGGACGCTGCCCGCTGCCGGCCTGGATCCGGAGGCTCGCGGTCAACCGCGCCCTGATGTACCTGCGCTCGCCCTGGCACCGGGGACTCGAGTGGCTCGACAAGGACCCGGGCGGTGCGGACCGCTTGCCGGCACCCGGGCGCGATCCCGCGGCGCCGTTCGACGCCGGTCTGGAGCGCGCGCTCATGACGCTGCCGGCCCTGAGCCGCGCCGTCGTCTGGCTGCACGACGTGGAAGGCTTCACGCACGCGGACATCGGCTTCGCGCTCGGGCGCACGCCGAGCTTCTCCAAGTCCCAGCTCGCACGCGCGCACCGGCGGCTGCGCGAGGCGTTGAGGCAGGACGACGCGATCGCGGAGGTCACGACATGCACGCCGAACTGAACGACTGGAGCGAGCGGCTCGCGGCGCTCGGCGCGTTCGAAGCGCCCGGTGGCGGCTGGCGGGCGGTGGTCGCCGCGCGCGCTTCGCGGGAGGCGCGACTCGACCGGCGCTGGCCGGTTGCGATCGCCGCCGTGTTGCTGGCCGTAACGGCGGGAATCGCGGCCTGGCTCCAGTCCGCGCAGCGCACGCTGTCGGCGGATGCCGGCCAGACGCTGCCCGGCGCCGCCGCCGTCGCCGCCGACATGCGCGCGGAGAACGAGCGCCTCGAGCTAATTCTCGCGCGCCTGCCCGAGCGGCAGGCGATGCGCGGAAGCACCGCGTTCACCGTCGCGGAACTCGAGGACCGGCTGGCGCTGCTCGACGACCGGCTGAGCCGCGTCGCGCTCGAGCCGAACGCGCCGGAGCGCTCCGAGCAGCTCTGGCGCGAGCGCGTCGGCGTCCTGCATTCGCTGGTCCAGGTCCGCTACGCGGACGTGGTCGGCAGCTATTGAATTTTCGGAGGTCGCGATGAAGCCCTGGATGAAAATGACCCTGGCCGCGGCGGCGCTCGCCGCCTTTGCGCCGCCCGCGCTCGCGCAGGGCGACGAAGCATCGGTCGAGAAGCGCCTGGCCGATGCCCAGCGCCGGCTCGAGGAGGCCGCGCGCGATGTCGCGGAGCTCTCCGGCGAAGCCGGCGGCCCCGGCGGCATGCCCCAGTTCGAATACTTCATCGGCGGGCCGCGCCGCGCGATGCTCGGTGTCAACATCGACGGCGCCGAGCCGAGCGGCGGCGGCGCGCGCGTCGGCGGCGTGAGCCCCGGCGGGCCGGCAGCCGAGGCGGGCGTAAGGGCGGGTGACGTGATCGTCAGCGTGCAGTCGAAGCCGGTCGCGACCGGCCGTGAGCTGGTACGCGTGATGGAGACCGTCGCACCGGGCGAGAAAGTGGAGCTCGGCATCAAGCGCGACGGCAAGCCGCTCAAGCTTTCGGTGGAGGCGCGACCGCTCGACAACGTGTTCTTCACGGCGGCGGCGCCTGCGGCGCCCGCGATCGCGGCCATCCCGGCGCTTCCGCCGCTGCCACCGATGGCCGGGTTCGCGGGCGACGGCGACCTGCATTGGCTGCTCGAGGACTGGGGCGACGCGGAGTTCGTGACGCTGACGCCGGGACTCGGCCGCTACTTCGGGGCCGAGAAGGGCGTGCTCGTCGCGCGCGCGCCGCAAGACGCGGCACTCGGCCTCAAGGACGGAGACGTCATCGTCTCGATCGGCGGGCGCGAGCCGCAGAACAGCCGGCACGCGATGCGGATCCTCCGCTCGTACCAGCCGGGCGAGTCGGTCGAGCTCAAGATCCTGCGCGATCATCGCGCGCAGTCGCTGAGCGCGAAGATTCCCGAGCACGCGGAGCGCGACGTGTTGCGCCGCGTCGCGCCCGGCCGCCCGATGGCCCCGCCTCCGCCACCGGCGCCGCGCGCGCCCGCTCCCGCTCCGGACGAGACCGCCGCCGCGACCTGAGCGGTGCGCCCCCTGTGATAGTCTGCGCGGCCCATGCGCCGCGCCGACTTTTCCTATCCGTTGCCGCGCGAGCTGATCGCGGACCGGCCGCTGCCGGAGCGCGGCGCGAGCCGCCTGCTCGCACTCGACGGCGCGACGGGCACTCTCCGCGACCTCGCGTTCCGCGACCT
>DATJFN010000010.1:0-4668 GCA_035495635.1 Steroidobacteraceae bacterium
CATGCCGGGCTTCGGATAGGGCTCGCTCGGCCAAGTGTGGTTCCAGGCGCCGACGATCGCCTTCACTGGCGCGTTCTTTACGTGCTCCAGCATGCGCGCGACGCTGTCGCGGTAGCCGTCGTACCAGCCGCCGATGAGGAAGGCCGGCACGCGGATGTCGCCGTAGCGGTCGCGCACCGAGGCGCGGTCCCAGAACGGCCCGTCCCGCTGCCGGTTCTTGTAAGTCAGCATCCACGGCTCGGTGTCGAAGCGGTTCCTGAAATTGTCTTCGTCGACCTTGTAGTCGGGCGCGCCGGGCCTCGAGTTGTCGAGGTCCATGCTCATCTCCCAGGAATCGAGATGCATGATCCCGTCCATGTAGTGGACGTCGTCCTGGTAGAGGTCCTCGGTCGCGTCGATCGCAACGATCGCCTTCAGCGCGGGAATGCCGCGCGCCGCCATCTGGATTGAATTGAAGCCGCCCCATGAGATGCCGAACATGCCGACGTTGCCGTTCGACCAGGGCTGCTTCGACAGCCAGCCGATCACGGTCTCGCCGTCCTTCTGCTCGATTTCCGAGTACTCGTAGGGAATCAGCCGGCCCTCGCTGTTCCCGGTGCCGCGGATGTCGACGGCGGCGACCACGTAGCCGCGCGTGACGAAATACGAGTACGCGGCCCAGTCGCGGCTTCGCGCTTCCTGCTTTCGGTAGGGCAGGTACTCGAGGAGGACCGGGAATTTCTCGCCCGCCTGACCACCGGTGGGGTGATAAAGGTCCGCGGACAGCCGGATGCCGTCCGCCATCGTGATGGTGGCCGGACGGATCTCCATGCCGTAAGTGGCGGGCTTTTCCATCGCTGCGTCCGCAATCCCGGCAGCGACAATTGAAAAAGCTATAAAAAACAGACGGATAGGCGTTACTGAATAGCCATTCAATAAACTAAACGATCGTTGAGTTGCCACGCCCAAGCGAGATAGAATGTGCGACAAGCGGCGAGGAGGCAACCATGGCGGCGAATCTCGAACCCAGCACCGACGTCCGCCCGACCGGCTCGAAGCTCGACCTGATCCAGGCGACCGTCGCCGCCATCTCGCAGCACGGCCTGTCGGAACTGACGTCCGCGAAGATCGCGGGCATGGCGGGGCACACCGCCGCGTCGATCAACTTCCACTTCGGCAGCAAGGAAGCGCTGCTCCTTGCGACGCTGCGCGAGGTGTCGGAGGAGTTCGCGCGCGCAATGGCGTCGGTGAGGGAGGAGGCGGGCGGCGATGATCTGCGCGCGCTCCTCGGCATCATCGACATGAGCCTCGGCCGCAGCCTGTCGGACTCGCACAAGATCGCGGTGTGGTACGCGTTCCTCTCCGAATCGAAGGCGCGCGGCGACTACCAGCGCATCTGCGGCGAGCGCGATGCGGCCTGGAGCCGGATGGTCATAGACCTCTGCAAGCGGGTCATCGCCGCGCGCGGCAATGCATCGTGGCCGGACGCCGATGCGGTCGCCCAGGGATTCATGGGGCTCATCGACCAGGAGTGGCAGCGCATCCTCTTCGAGGGCGACAGCTTCGATCGCGAGGCGGCGCGCCGCCAGTGCCGCGCCTATCTCTGCAGCGTCTTTCCGTGGCTCGCGCCGCGCATCGAGGCCGCGGCACCGGCTCGCATCAAATCGCCCGAGTCCGCGCCGGCGCAGGAATCCGCCCTCACGCTGACGCTCCCCGCCTGGGCCTATCACAGCGAGGAGTTCCACGAGCTCGAGCGCGAGCAATTGTTCCTGCCTTCCTGGCAGGTCGTCTGCCACCAGAGCGAGCTGCCGGAGACCGGCGACTACGTGAGCTTCGAATTCTTCGGCCGCCGCGGCTTCGTCGTGCGCGGCGCCGACGGCATGCTGCGCGCCTTCCACAATGTCTGCCGCCACCGCGCGCATGCAGTCGTGCAGGGGGAGCGCGGACGCTGCGCCAGGTTCCTGACCTGCATGTACCACGGCTGGACCTATCACCTGGACGGCCGCAACCGCAGCGTCAGCGCGGCCGACACCTTCCCGAAGTTCGACCGCAGCCAGTACGGCCTGATGCCGATCGAGCTCGAGGTGTACCTCGGCATGGTGTTCGTGCGCTTCAAGGGCGGCGAGCCATCGGTGGCCGAGCGCATGGCGCCCCACGCCGCCGAGCTCGCGCACTACAAGATCGACCAGATGGTCCCGCTCGACGATCCGTGGACGCACGAGCTCGCCGTCGACTGGAAGAACGTCGTCGAGAACTACGTCGAGGACTATCACTTCCCGATCGGCCACCCGGGACTTTCGGCGCTGATGGAGCCGCAGTACGAGCGCGAATGCTTCCCGGGCGGAACCATGCGGCTCTCGCACCACATGCGCGAAGAACCGCTCAAGTCCTGGAGCGCCCAGGGTTACGCGAGGTTCCTGCCGGTCATGGAGCACCTGCCGGAGCACATGCGCCGCCGCTGGACCTACCTCGGCCTCTTCCCGAACGTCTACCTGGATATCTACCCGGATTGGATGGACTACTTCCATGTCCTCCCGCTCGGAGCAGGCCGCACGCTGATCCGCGCGCGCTCCTTCGGGTTCCGGGACGACCGCCGGGAGATGAAGGCAGCGCGCTTCTTCAACGCGCGCCTCAATTCGCGAGTCCAGTTCGAGGATGAGGAGTTGACGGAGTCGGTGCAGCGCGGGCTCGAGTCCGGCGCTTATAAGCAGGGCATCCTGTCGTCGAAGGAGGTCGTGCTCGCGGGATTCCAGGACTGGATCCGCGAGCGGATTCCCGTGGCGCGGCTCATCGAGCAGCCACCGAAGGGGACGATGGGGGAGCGGAACGCGGCGCTCGCGTCCTAGGGCCCGGTTGCGGCGCCCGCCAGCCGCGTTGCCTCATCGAGCCGGTCGCACCAGCCGGAGAGCGCCGCCGCAGTGATCGCGACGTAGCGGTTCGCCTCGTCCCAGCGGTCGTCCTCGGCCGCTTCGCGCACGCCAGGCAGCGTCTTCACGCCGTACCCGGTCAGCAGCCCGGGCGCGTAAATGAGGTGCCGGTACCATTCGCGCCCGGGCAGCCCGTTCGGATCCATCAACGACTGCTCCAGGCCGCGCAACTGCGCGTTGAGCTTCCCGCGCTGCCTTGCGTCCAGCGCGGCCGCGCCGCCGTCGATCCGCGCGCGCACCTCGTCGTAGGCCTTTGCGCTCTTGTCCATGCGCGCGAGGACGTCGTCGAGCGGCGCGAGGTCGAGGACGGGCACGTCCGGGATGCGCTTCGGAGGCCCGACGACGCGCGTCGGATCGGCGGCGAGCTCGAAGGCGCGCGCATTGAGGAGCCCGGCGAGCGCCTGTGATTTCTTCCGGCGCTCCTCGACGAACTTGGCGATCTCGTCGCGGTACTGGCGGATGGTGGACGCGAAGCTGCCGAACTCGAGCGGCAGCACCGGCGCTTCGGACATGCGCAGTACCACACGGCCAGCGGTCTCGGCCTCGGCGATACCGTAGGCGAATCCTGGGTCGCCGAAGCGCACGTAGTGCTCGAACGTGTCGTACAGGGAGTGGTACACGCCGTCCTGGTCCTCCTCGCCGCCATACGATAGGTCGAGGGTGGCGACGCCGAGGTGCTGCAGGAAGGGCGTGAAGTCCGAGCCCGAACCGAGCGCGTCGAGCGGGATGTCCGCGCTGCCGGCGACCCGCTCCGCCTGCTTACGCTTCTCCTCCTTGACGTCGCCGAAGCCCGCGACGCGGATGTGGGCGCGCGATCGCTCGCGCACGCTCGCCTTCGTCTCCGGGTCCGCGACCTCGGCGATGACCTCGTTGACGAAGCGCTGCAGCGAATGGCTGCCGCCGCCCTGGAAGAATCCGCGCGTGTTGGTGTCCGAGTTGAGGTAGAGCACAGCCTTGTTTCGCAGTTCTTCGGCATGCGTCTCCGTCCACTCCGTGGAACCGAGCAAGCCCGCCTCCTCGCCGTCCCAGCTCGCGTACACGAGCGTGCGCCGCGGCCGCCAGCCGCTCTTCAGGAGCGCGCCGATCGATTTGGCCTCCGCCAGCTCGGCGATATGGCCGGAGAGCGGGTCCCATGCGCCGAAGGTCCAGCCGTCGCGATGGTTGCCTCGCACGACCCACTCGTCGGGACTCTCGCGGCCCGGGATTTTCGCGATCACGTTGTACAGGGTCTTGAGGCCCCAGTCCGACTCGATCGCGAGGTGCACGCGCGCAGGCCCCGGACCGATGCGATAGGTGATCGGCAGCGCGCCGCGCCAGTCCGCCGGCGCCACGGGCCCGCCGAGCGCTTCGAGGAGCGGCTTCGCATCGGCGTAGGAAATCGGCATGACGGGGATCTTGAGGACGGTCTTCGCCTCGGCAAGCGGCAGGCGCTTCGCATTGCGCGTCGCGCCGACGCCGGGCGTCAGCGGATCACCGGGACGGATCGGCATGTCGGCGACGGAGCCGCGCTGGACCCCGGCGGGCGGGCGCCAACCCCCTTCCGGATACGGCTTCCCAGCACCGTAGCCGTCGTCCTTCGGATCCGAGTAGATCAGGCAGCCGACGGCGCCGTGCTCGTAGGCGAGCTTAGGCTTCAACCCGCGCCAGCCGCCGCCGTAGCGCGCGATGACGACTTTGCCCCGCACGTCGACGCCGCGGCGAGCGAGCTCGTCGTAGTCGTCCGGCATGCCCTGGTTCGCATACACGAGCTCGGCCGTCACGT
>DATJFN010000011.1:0-12225 GCA_035495635.1 Steroidobacteraceae bacterium
GTTCGACTATCGCGCCGTCGCCGAGGCGGGCTCGATGCTCAACACGCCGCCGACCTTCGCGTGGTACTTCGCCGGACTCGTGTTCAAATGGCTCCTGCGCGAAGGCGGGGTGCCGGAGATGGCCCGCCGCAATCGCGCAAAGGCAGAGGCGCTCTACGCCGCGATCGACGCGTCGAGCTTCTACTCCAATCCGGTTGCCAGAAACTGCCGCTCCTGGATGAACGTGCCATTCAGACTGGCGAAGCCGGACCTCGAAAAGAACTTCCTGGAGAAAGCGGAAGCCGCCGGCCTCACCAACCTCGCGGGACACCGCGCAGTCGGCGGGATGCGCGCGAGCATCTACAACGCGATGTCGATGGAAGGCGTCACGGCTCTCATCGGATTCATGCGCGACTTCGAGCGGCGGTACGGCTGATGCGATTCCGCATCCAGACGCTGAACAGCATTTCGCCGAAAGGGCTCGACCGGCTGCCGCGGGACCGCTACGAGATCGGGGACACGATCGCCCATCCCGACGCGATCCTGGTGCGCTCGGCGGACATGCGGGACATGCAGATTCCCGCGAGTGTGCTCGCGGTGGGACGCGCCGGCGCGGGCACGAACAACATCCCTGTTGCGCTGCTGTCGCAGCGCGGTGTGCCCGTGTTCAATGCGCCCGGCGCGAACGCCAATGCCGTCAAGGAACTGGTGCTCGCCGGGCTCTTCCTCGGCGCGCGGCACATCGGGCCTGCGCTCGACTTCGTGCGTGCGCTCGACCTCACGGATGAGGCCCTCGACGATGCGGTGGAGCAGGGCAAGAAGCGCTTCGTCGGGCACGAGTTGCCCGGGCGCACGCTCGGAGTGATCGGCCTCGGCGCAATCGGAGTCGAGGTGGCGAATGCGGCGCACCTCCTCGGCATGCACGTGCTTGGGTACGATCCGCAGATCACGGTGCAGCGCGCCTGGCAGCTTTCGTCCGGGGTCGAGCAGGCCTTGAGCCTGGAAGACCTTTTCGCGCGCTCGCATGCGGTGACGGTTCACGTCCCGCTGACGGAAGGAACCCATGGGCTCGTGAACGCAAAGCGCATCGCGCTCATGCCGGAGGGCGGCACCGTGCTGAACTTCGCCCGGGCCGCCATCGTGGACGAGCCGGCCGTGATCGCGGCTCTGCGATCAGGGCGGCTCGCCGCCTACGTGTGCGACTTCCCGTCCGCCGCCACCCGGGGCATCGCGGGCGTCATTGCGCTGCCGCACCTCGGCGCGTCGACCAGCGAGGCGGAGGAGAACAGCGCCGCGATGGTGGCCGATACGATCCGCGACTTCCTGGAGAACGGCAATATCCGTCACTCGGTGAACTTTCCGGAAGCGGCGCTGCCACGCGTGCCCGCAACGGCGCGCATCGCGATCGCAAACAGCAACGTGCCGAACATGGTGGGACAGATATCGACGAGTCTGGCCGAGGCCAGCCTCAACATCTCGGACCTGCTCAACAAGTCCAAGGGCGAGGTCGCTTACACGCTGATCGACATCGACGGCAAGGTGCCGGCAGGACTCGTCGAGCGTATCGGCGCGATCCAGGGCGTGCTGAGCGCGCGCGCCGTGCAATGAGCAGGCGGAATCGCTTCGAACACCTTGCGGCACCGGGCGTCCGGAGCCTCAAGCCCTATGTGCCCGGCAAGCCGCACTCGAAGCTCGAGCGCGAGCTCGGCATCAAGGACAGCATCAAACTGGCGTCCAACGAGAATCCGCTCGGCCCGGGCTCGCTGGCCCGGGCCGCGCTGGCGGACGCGCTCGCAGGCGTCGGCCATTACCCGGACGGATCGGGCCACGCACTGCGCGAGAAGCTCGCCAGGCTCCATGGCGTCGACATCGCGCAGGTGACGCTCGGCAATGGCTCGAACGATATTCTTGTCCTGCTCGTCGAGTCTTTCCTTGTTCCGGGCGTCGAAGCGATCCACGCGCAATACGCCTTCGCGGTCTATCCCGCCGCGATCCAGGCGTCGGGTGCGACGGCGCGTGTGGCGCCCGCGCGGCCGGCGCATGCCGCCCAGCCGCTCGGTCACGACCCGGCGGCGATCGCCGCGGCGATCGTGCCGCGCACGCGGATGATCCTTGTCGCGAATCCGAACAACCCGACGGGCACATGGCTCGACGGCGACGAGCTCGAAGCGCTCCTGAAGGCGATTCCCGAGGACGTCATCGTCGTGCTCGACGAGGCCTACCACGAATATTCTGCGCCGCTCGGCGTCCCCGACGGCGTGCGATGGCTGGAGCGCCACCCGAACCTCGTCGTCACGCGCACCTTCTCGAAGGCGTTCGGGCTGGCCGGCCTCCGGATCGGCTACGCGCTGTCGCATCCCGACGTCGCGAACATCATCAATCGCGTGCGGCAACCGTTCAACGTCTCGGTGCCGGGACTCGCCGCCGCGGCGGCGGCGCTCGACGACCACGCCCACCTGGACGCGACCCTGAATCTCAACCGCGCCGGCATCGAGCAGCTGCGCGCCGGGCTAGCGGCGCTCCGCATCGGCGCGCCGCCTTCGGCCGGCAACTTCGTGCTCGCGGACTTCGGGCGGCCGGCCGCCGGAATCGACGAGTCGCTCTTGAGGAGCGGAGTGATCGTGAGGCCGGTCGACAACTACGGCCTGCCGAATCACCTGCGCATCACGACAGGCACGTCCGCGCAGAACGATCGGCTGCTGTCGGCCATGGCATCCGCGCTCGCAGCCGCGCGGTGAGCGACCGCCCACGGCAGTTCGTGACGCATCCCGGCGGCGGCGTGGGCGGGGAAATCGGCGTTCCCGGCGACAAGTCGATTTCGCATCGTGCGGCACTGCTCGGGGCGATCGCCGAAGGCGTCACCGAGATCCGCGGCTACCTCGAGGCTGAGGACTGCCTCGCGACACTCGAGGCCATCGCCGCCACGGGCATCCGGGTCGAGCGCGGCGCGCGCGGATTGCTGCAGATTCACGGCGCGGGCCTGCGCGGCCTTTCGGCGCCACGCGCGGCCCTCGACCTCGGGAACTCCGGCACGTCGATGCGGCTCCTCACGGGCGTCCTCGCGGGCCAGACCTTCGATTCCGTGCTGGTCGGCGACGAATCGCTGATGCGGCGGCCCATGGAGCGCGTCGCTACCCCGCTGCGTCGCATGGGAGCCGACGTGCAGACGAGCGACGGCCGGCCTCCGATCGTCATCCGCGGCCGGCGCCAGCTCAGCGGCTGCGAGCACGTGCTCGCGGTGCCGAGCGCGCAGGTCAAGTCGGCGCTGCTCCTGGCGGGCCTTCAAGCGACGGGGCGAACGATCGTGCGTGAGCCGGCCGCCTCACGTGACCACACCGAGCGCATGCTGCCGGCCTTCGGCGTCCCAGTGATCCCTGGCGGGGACGCCGTCGCCGTCGACGGTCCCGCGCGGCTCGCCGCGACGTCGATCGACATTCCCGGGGACTTTTCCTCGGCTGCCTACTTCATCGCCGCCGGGCTCATCGCCGGAACCAAGCCCCTCCTGATCCGCGGCGTCGGCGTCAATCCGACGCGGACAGCGCTGCTCGATATTCTGCGGCAGATGGGTGGGGACATCCGCGTGCATCCGATAGCAAGCGCCGCCGGCGAGCCGCGTGCAGACATCGAGGTGCACCCCGGCACGTTGCATGGCATCAACGTCCCGGAGAATCGCGTGCCGATCGCGATGGACGAGCTGCCCGTGCTGTTCGCCGTGGCCGCCGTTGCCGAGGGCAAGACGCTAGTCACTGGCGCGGGCGAGCTGCGCGTGAAGGAGAGCGACCGCCTCGCCGCCATGGCCGCCGGCCTGGAAGCCGTCGGAACGATCGTGGACCGGCTGCCTGACGGGCTTTGCGTCCACGGCGGGCCGGTGCGCGGCGGCGTGGTTGAAAGCCAGGGCGACCATCGTGTCGCGATGGCCTTTGCGGTCCTCGGCGCTCGCGCGGACGGCACGATCGCCATCCGCGACGTGCAGAATGTCGCCACGTCGTTTCCAGGCTTCGCGCAAACCGTGCGGGCGGCGGGGCTTCTGGTCGCGGAGGAGTGATGAGCCCGATTCCGGTCATCGCCATCGATGGCCCCAGCGGGTCCGGCAAGGGCACGATCGCCCGCCGGGTCGCACAGCAACTCGGATGGCACCTGCTTGACAGCGGCGCGCTCTACCGGCTGGTGGCGCTCGCGGGCCAGCAAGCGGAGCTTCGGCCGGATGACGTCGAAGGCCACGCCGCTGCGGCCGCGGAACTCGATGCCCGTTTCGGCATGGACGCCTCGGGAGACGAGGAAGTGCTCCTGGCCGGAGAGAACGTCACCCGCCAATTGCGTGCCGAGGCCACCGGGGAGGCCGCGTCACGGGTCGCCGCCTGGCAGCCGGTTCGCTCGGCCCTGTTGGGGCGTCAGCGGGCCTTTGCGCGGCCTCCAGGGCTCGTGGCCGACGGACGCGACATGGGATCGATCGTTTTCCGCGATTCGGGGCTCAAGATCTTCCTGACCGCAAGCGCCGAGGAGCGGGCGCTCAGGCGCTATAAGCAGTTGAAAGAAAAGGGATTGAATGGTAGCCTTGCCGCCCTTTCCGCGGAGATAGCCGAGCGGGACAGGCGGGATACCACGCGAGCCGTGGCGCCGCTGGTCGCGGTTCCGGAGGCCATCATCGTGGATTCGACTGCGTTGACCATCGAGGAGGTCGTCGGGCGGGTGATCGAACTCGCGCGCGAGCGGTTTCCAGAGGCGGCGCGCGGGAATTGAAGGGCCGGCAGTGGCCGGCAGGGACGGCGGGCAGGATGCCCAGCCGCGTTGAGCAGGATCCGGACCGGCATGACGCCGTACGGAAGGTAAACCCAAGTGGGCCCCGCGGCCCGGAAGACCCAATGACCGAATCTTTCCAGCAACTTTTCGAGCAGAGCCTCGCAAGCCAGCAGATCAGGCCCGGCCAGATCCTGACCGGCACCGTCGTCGACGTGAATGCCGACGTCGTGATCGTGAGCGTCGGGCTCAAGTCCGAGGCCGTGATACCGGCCGACCAGTTCAAGAATGACAGCGGCGAAATCGACGTCCACGTCGGCCAGGAAGTCGAGGTCGCGCTCGACGCCGTCGAGGACGGCTCCGGCGAGACGCGCCTGTCGCGCGAGAAGGCGAAGCGCGCGCGCACGTGGACCCGCCTCGAAGAGGCCTTCACCAAGGGCGAAATCGTCAAGGGCGTGATCAACGGCCGCGTCAAGGGCGGCTTCACCGTGGAGCTCGACAACGTCCGCGCGTTCCTGCCGGGTTCGCTCGTGGACGTGCGCCCGGTGCGCGACCCGAGCTACCTCGAGGGCAAGGAACTCGAGTTCAAGGTCATCAAGCTCGACCAGCGCCGCAACAACGTCGTGGTGTCGCGACGCGCGGTGGTCGAACAGGAATACAGCGCGGAGCGCTCGCAGCTGCTGGACAACCTGAAGGAAGGCGACGTCGTCAAGGGCACGGTCAAGAACCTGACCGACTACGGCGCGTTCGTCGACCTCGGAGGCATCGACGGCCTCCTGCACATCACCGACATGGCGTGGAAGCGCGTGAAGCACCCGTCCGAGATCGTGAAGGTGGGCGACGAGATCGACGTGCGGATCCTCAAGTTTGACCGCGAGCGGCAGCGCGTGTCGCTCGGCATCAAGCAGCTGGGCGCGGATCCGTGGCAGAACATCGCGCGCCGCTACCCGCCGAACACCCGCCTCTTCGGAAAGGTCACGAACATCGCGGACTACGGCTGCTTCGTGGAGATCGAAGAGGGCGTTGAGGGCCTCGTCCACGTCTCCGAGATGGACTGGACGAACAAGAACGTCAACCCCGCTAAGGTCGTGCACGTCGGCGAGGAAGTCGAGGTCATGGTCCTCGACATCGACGAGGAGCGCCGCCGCATTTCGCTCGGCCTCAAGCAGTGCAAGCCGAACCCGTGGCGCGAGTTCGCTGACAGCTTTACCCGCGGCGACCGCGTCACCGGCCAGATCAAGTCCATCACGGACTTCGGCATCTTCATCGGCCTCTCGGGAGGCATCGACGGGCTCGTGCACCTCTCCGACATCTCCTGGGACCGCGCAGGCGAGGAGGCGGTGCGGGACTACCAGAAGGGCCAGTCGGTCGAGGCGATGGTGCTGTCGATCGATCCCGAGCGCGAGCGCATCTCGCTCGGCATCAAGCAGCTCGCGAAGGACCCGATCTCGGCCTATCTCGCCGACCACCCGAAGGGCAGCATCGTGAAGGGCACGGTGAAGGACGTGGATGCCCGCGGTGCGGTCATCGACCTCGGGGACGGCATCGAGGGAAGCCTCCGCGCGTCCGAGCTTTCGCGCGAGCGCGTCGAGGATGCGCGCACTGTGCTCAAGGTGGGCGATCCGGTCGAGGCGCGCTTCACGGGCGTCGACCGCAAGAGCCGCGCCATCGTGCTGTCGATCAAGGCGATCGAGGCCGAGGAAGAGGCCGAGGCGGTGCAGCAGTACCGCGGCACGGACTCGGCGACCGGCACCTCGCTCGGCGACCTGCTGAAGGAGCAGATCTCCGGTCAGTGAACCGGTCCGGGGCGCCGCCGGGGATGGGCGGCGCACCGCTGTTGAGGGACGGGAGTCATGACAAAATCAGAATTGATCGAGATCATCTCCGCCAAGCAGAAGCACCTGCCCGCCAAGGACATCGAGCTCGCCGTCAAGCAGATGCTCGAGATCATGAGCGACGCGCTCGCGGGCGGGGAGCGCATCGAGATCCGCGGCTTCGGCAGCTTCTCGCTGCATTTCCGCCCGCCGCGGCAGGGCCGCAATCCGAAGACCGGCGAGGCCGTTGCGCTCGCCGGCAAGTACGTTCCGCATTTCAAGCCGGGCAAGGACCTGCGCGAGCGTGTCAATGCGGGGCAGTCCCACCCGATCCGCGACTAGGCGCGCCGGCGCTGGCGACCGGCGCCGCCGCTAGCCGATGAATCCGGAATCGATCTGGATCCTGCTCGGGGTCCTGTTCCTCGGCGGAGCCATCGGGTTCTACGCTTCGCGCAAGCCGCGGCCCAGCGCCGTTGGCGAGGAACGGCTGCGGGGCAACTACCTCGCTGGCGTGAACTTCCTCGTGAACGAGCAGCCCGACCGCGCCCTGGAGGCGTTCCTGCGGGCGGCCGAGCTTGACGACGAAACGGTGGAGACGCATTTCGCGCTCGGCAGCCTGTACCGGCGTCGCGGCGAGGTCGACCGCGCGATCAAGATCCACCAGAACATCGCGACGCGCGAGACGCTCGAGCCGTCGCAGCGAGAGCAGGCGGGCTTCGCGCTCGCCCAGGACTACCTGAAGGCCGGCATGCTCGACCGCGCTGAGAAAATCCTGCAGCCGCTCGCCGCCTCGGGGGCGCACCGCATGGCGGCCATGCGCAAGCTCATGCGCATCTACGAGCAGGAGCAGGAATGGACGCGCGCGATCGAAGTCTTCCGCGAGCTCGAGAAGGCCGGCCGCGCGCCGCAGGAAAGCGCGATCGCGCACTACTACTGCGAGCTCGCCGAGTCCGCCCGCGAGCGCGGAGCCCTGGACGAGGCGCGCGACCACCTGCGCGCGGCCCGCAAGGAAGTGCGACGTTTTCCGCGCGGCGCACTGGTCCGTGCTGACATCGCGATCGAACAGGGCGACTTCGCTCTCGCGGAGCGACTGCTTGGCGCCGTGCTGGTGCACGACGCCGCGCTCGCCATCGAAGTGGTGCCGCGACTGGTCCGGCTGGCAAAGGCGGTGGGCGATGACGGGGATGCGGCGGTCGCGCGCGTCGTCGGCCAGCGCCCGGACGCGATCAACGAAGTGGCGATCGCCTCGATCATGGCCGACGCGCTTGGCTACGCGCCGCTCGAGGAGCGCGTGCGGGCCTGCCTTGCGCAAGACGACGCCATCGCGGGGCTGGTGCGCGCGATCGGGCGCGACCCCGGCTCGCTCGACCCGCGCGCTGTGGCGGACATCGCGGCGGTTCTGCGACGGCTCGCGGCACGCACGCCGCGCTACCGCTGCGCGAATTGCGGGTTCGCGAGCATTGACCACTTCTGGCAATGCCCGGGCTGCAAGGCGTGGGACAGCCAGCGGCCGCTGCTGCGGTTCGACCTCGTCGCGGGGCTTGAGGGCGCACAGAAGTAGCGGTCGCCGAAGAGAGGAGGGGACAGTACCCTGACGCTTTTCTTGATGCTTGCGATAATTTGCGGCGGCGCGTGCGCGGCGCGTCGTGCGTAGTCTCCCTTTCGGGCGCGGCGATGGTCGCCGCGCGCGGGAAAGGGAGTAGAGACATGCTGAACAAGGGACTGAGTGCGGCCCTCGTGGCCGCGACGCTGCTCGCGCCGATGGCCATCGCCGGGCCTGTCGACGTCAACACGGCCGATGCCAAGACGCTCGCGCGCGAACTCCAGGGCGTGGGCATGGCGAAGGCGGAAGCGATCGTCAGCTACCGCGAGAAGAACGGTCCGTTCAAGACCGCCGACGAACTCGCGAAGGTCAAGGGCATCGGCAAGAAGCTCGTCGACCAGAACAAGTCGAACCTGAAGTTCGAGGCGCCCAAGGCCGGAGGCTGAGCGGGCGGCCCGCGGTGCGGGCCGGCTCACGGCGGCTCCGGTATCATCGTCGCCTTCGTCCCGGAGCCCAAGGACCCCCCGTGAGCCGACCCGCACCGATTCGTTTCGCGGTATTTCCTGTCGCGGGGCGCGGCACGCGATTCCTGCCCGCCACCAAGGCGAGCCCGAAGGAGATGCTGCCGATCGTCGACAAGCCGCTGATCCAGTACGCGGCCGAGGAGGCCCTGGCGGCGGGCGCGCGCATGCTCGTTTTCATCACGGGAAGCGGCAAGCGCGCGATCGAGGATCACTTCGACAATGACCCGGAGCTCGAGGCCGCGCTCGCAGAGCAGGGAAAGCAGGGGCTCCTCGACCAGCTTCGCGGGATCCTGCCCGCCGACGCGACCTGCATTTATATCCGCCAGCCGGCTCCGCTCGGGCTGGGCCACGCGGTCCTGTGCGCCCATTCCGTCGTTGGCGGCGAGCCATTTTTCGTGCACCTCGCCGACGACCTCATCGACGCCGCCGAGCCGGTGCTCGCGCAGATGCGCGACCGCTACCTGCAATCGGGCGGCAGCGTCATCGGCGTCCAGCAGGTGCCGCGCAGCCAGACGGGAAGCTACGGCATCGTGGCGACAGATGATCCTGCAGGCGAGTTCTCGCGCATCCGCAGCATGGTCGAAAAGCCGAAACCGGCGGACGCGCCTTCTGACCTCGCCGTGGTCGGCCGCTACCTGTTGAGCGGCTCGATCTTCGCGCACCTCAAGAAAGTGGGACGCGGCGCGGGCGGCGAGATCCAGCTGACCGATGGAATCGCGGCATTGCTCAGGGACGAGCCGGTCTTTGCATACCGGTTCAAGGGCAAGCGTTACGACTGCGGGAGCAAGCTGGGCTACCTCGAAGCGACGGTCGAATACGGATTGCGTCACCCGGAGCTGGGCGCGCGTTTCTCGCAATACATCGAAGGACTGGTCGCGGAGCGCAACAAGGCCCGCACCTGAGCGAAACTCAGTTCATCGCGGCGTAAGATCCACCGGCCCGCACCGGCATCGGCGGCTCCTGCACAGGATCGACGACGACGCGGTCCCAGCGGCGAGTGTAGATCTGCAATCGCACTTCATTCGCGTCTTCGCCGCGCACGCCCTCGAGCCGAACGCCTGCAACCGCCTTCTCGGTGACCCGCCATTCGACGGAAGCGGCGAAGCGAAGGCCCAAGCCGTCCCGAGAATCGCCGGGGTACCGCGGGTCCCCGCTTGCAGCCTGGAGCGCGCTTTCCGTCGGGAAATAGTCGCTGGCCGCCTCGCGCACTTCCTGCCAGGTGATGGCTCCGTCGAAGCGGAAACTGCGATCGCCCTGCCGCCCGGTGAGCTCGAACGCCGGCCCGACGGACAGGTACTTGTCGGGGCTGAAATAGCCGCCGTGCCCCAGCGTGAAATGCGAGCGATTCGCCTCGAACGCCTGGACCAGGAACGTGCCGCCGAGGCGCGCGACCCAGTGATCACCGGAGGCCGCCCGCTGGAGGAAACCGGCGTCGGCGCGCCACTCGGTGTTGCTATCGACGTCCGTTCCGTCGAGCAGCGCGCCCGCGACCTGGCCGTAGGCTTTGAAGGAGTCGCCCTCGATTCGGCCGCCGACATATGCGCGATTGCGCACGACGCCGCCCCAGGCACGGCCGGTGGCAGGGTCGATGGTTCCGGCGTACGAGAGGAAAGAATCCTCGACGGCGCTCCGGTCGACGCCGAATATCCAGGGCCCGCCGTCGGAATCGAGGCGGAAGTGGAGCGCCCCGACCACGTTGCTGACCTGGAATGACGCCGGCGTCGTCCCGACCTCCAGCACGACGCCGTTGCGCGGCGCCCATTCGACGAGGCCTCCGAAACCCTTGTCCGACTGCGACTCCGACAGCGCGGGAAGGGCGACGATGCTGCCGAACGGCTCGCCGACGGGAACGCGGTCCGATTCCGGATACTCGGCCTGGCCGAGGATCCGCACGCGTCCCCAGCGCGCGTTGCTGGTGGCCCAGGCGAGCTGGATGCGAGGCAGGTCAAAGTGGTCGTGGTCCGTCTGGCCGTTGCGCCATTTCCAGTCGAGCGCGCCATCGAGGTGCGAAACCCATTCGCGCTGGATCGCCTGGAGACCGGGATCCGCGGCGAGTCGCTCCGGCGCCATGTCGTGCGCGACGTCGTAGGCTTCGTGGGGCTGGTTGAGCGCGAGCAGCGTATCGACCAACTGGCTTGCGGCCCCGGGCGCCTTGGCGTCGACATCCAGGAGGTCACGCAGCGCCCGCTCGCGCGCAGGCATGTCGCCGCGCAGGTTGGCAAGATCCGCGCGGGCCTGCAGCGTGGCCGGGTGGTTGGGACGCAGCTCGTCGAGGACCGCGTAGGCGCGCCCGGCGGCGTTCGCATCGCGCAGATCGCGCGCCGTCGTGAACTCGCGCAGCACGACGTCGTAGCGCGCATCGCGCTCCAGCTCCGCGAGCGACGGATCGGCGCGAACCGTGGCATGCGCCGCATCGAAATATTCGAGCGCCTGGCGGGAATTTCCGCGCCGCACCGCGAGAATCGCGAGGCCGGCCTGGGCCTTCGAGTAGCTGGAGGTCGTCTCCGGGACGTCCTCGAAATACATCGAGGCGAGCGTCTCAATGCCGAGGTCGAGGCAGAGGTAGCCGAGCGAAGTCTCGAGCCGCGCGCGGTCTTCGTCGGGGAGGGTTCTCAACGCAGCGGGGTCCTGGAGACCAGGCATGGAGAGCCGCGCCGCATCCGCATCGACGGCCGCCATGGCCCGCGCCCAGGCATATCGCGCCCAGGGATCGGAGGGGTCGGCGAAGCGCGCCTTCTCGGCTGCCGCGAGCGCGGAGCGAAAGTCGCCCTGTACGAAGTAGGCATCGGACTGGGCGCGCCAGCCGGCGGCATCGAGCGGGGCCTCCGCCGACGCGGCGAGCGCGAGTGTCGCGAACAACGCGACCGTCAATCCCATGCGGGCGATCCCCTTGTCCTGCCGCGGCCAAGACCGCGCCCGCCGGCGCTGCAACATTACGTCCAGTCGGCCGGTCGGCGGTTATCCATGATAGCGGCTTTCAGGGCGCCCCTCACCTCTGAAAATTGACGAGCGATTTAGCATGAGTGATTGATCGCGCAAGTGAAAAACCCTAGCGTCCGAGCGTGCCTACACCGCTCATATTCGCCGTCGTCGTCCTGATCTGGGGCACGACCTGGTTCGCCATCAAGTTCCAGCTCGGGGTCGTCGCGCCCGAGGTCTCTCTCGTCTACCGTTTCGGGCTTGCGGCCGCGTGCGTCTTCGTCTTTGCGCGCGTGACAGGCAGCCCGCTGTCGCTCTCCTGGCGCGACCATCGCTTCGTCGCGCTCCAGGGCGCGACGCTCTTCTGCCTCAACTACTGGCTCACTTACCTGTCGACGCAGTACCTGACGAGCGGGCTGGTCGCCGTGCTCTTCACTTCGATCATCTTCTTCAACCTCGTGAACAGCCGGGTGATCTTCGGTGCGGCCGTCGAGCCACGCGTCCTGGCGGCCGCGGCCGCCGGCGTCATCGGCGTCGCGCTGCTGTTCCTGCCTGAGCTTCGCGCTGCGCTCGGCAACCCACGCATCCTGCATGGCGCGGGCCTCGCGCTCGGCGCCACATACCTCGCCTCGCTCGGAAACATGGCGGCGACGAGGAACACGCGCGGCGGGCTGCCGGTCGTCACGGTCAACGCCTACGGGATGGCCTA
>DATJFN010000012.1:0-11599 GCA_035495635.1 Steroidobacteraceae bacterium
CCGTATCCATTCCGCGACTTGTTTCGCGCCGGGCCCGTCCCCATGACGTATCCTTCCTGAAGCACGGCGGCGCCCCCGCGCCCGAGGATCCGACAGTGCCCGAAGAGAAAAGCAAGTCCCCGAGTGCCGAGCCCGCCACCCGCGTCCCGGTCCTGCCGCTCCGCGACGTCGTGGTGTACCCGCACATGGTGATTCCGCTCTTCGTGGGCCGCGACAAGTCGATCACCGCGCTCGACGAGGCCATGCGCCGCGACAAGCAGATCCTGCTGGTCGCCCAGAAGCAGGCCGACGTCGACGAGCCGAAGGCACGCGACCTCTACACGGTCGGCACCGTCGCGACGATCCTGCAGCTCCTCAAGCTGCCCGACGGCACGGTCAAGGTGCTGGTCGAGGGCGTCGCCCGCGCGATGGTCGAGAACATCGAAGTCGACGGCTACTTCACGGCCGACATGACGCCGCTGCCGGACGTCGAGCAGTACGAGGAGCGCGAGATCGACGTGCTGACCCGCTCGGTGGTGTCGCACTTCGAGCAGTACGTGAAGCTCAACAAGAAGGTGCCGCCCGAGATCCTGACCTCGCTCGCCGGCATCGAGCAGCCGGGGCGCCTCGCGGACACGGTCGCCGCGCACATGGCGCTCAAGCTCTCGGAGAAGCAGAAGGTGCTGGAGTCACAGGACGTGCGCGTCCGGCTCGAGCAGGTGATGTCGCTGATCGAGGGCGAGATGGAAGTGCTGCAGATCGAGAAGAAGATCCGCGGCCGCGTGAAATCGCAGATGGAGAAGAGCCAGCGCGAGTACTACCTCAACGAGCAGATGAAGGCGATCCAGAAGGAGCTCGGGGATCTTGAGGACGCGCCGAACGAGATTGGCGACCTCGAGAAGCGCGTCGCCAAGGCCGGGATGCCGAAGGAAGCGCGGGAGAAGGCGACCGCCGAGATCAACAAGCTGAAGCTCATGTCGCCGATGTCGGCCGAGGCGACGGTGGTCCGCAACTACGTCGACTGGCTGGTCAAGGTGCCGTGGAAGAAGCGGACCAAGATCCACCACGACATCGCGACGGCGCAGCGCGTCCTCGACGAGGACCACTTCGGCCTTGAGAAGGTCAAGGAGCGCATCGTCGAGTATCTCGCCGTCACACAGCGCGTGAAGCGGCTCAAGGGCCCGATCCTCTGCCTCGTCGGCCCGCCCGGCGTCGGCAAGACCTCGCTCGGCCAGTCGATCGCGCGCGCGACGAACCGCAAGTTCGTGCGCATGTCGCTCGGCGGCGTCCGCGACGAGGCCGAGATCCGCGGCCACCGCCGCACGTACATCGGCTCGCTGCCGGGCAAGGTGCTGCAGAACATGGCGCGCACCGGCGTGCGGAACCCGCTGTTCCTGTTCGACGAGGTCGACAAGATGTCGATGGACTTCCGCGGCGACCCGTCGTCGGCGCTGCTCGAAGTGCTCGATCCCGAGCAGAACACCTCGTTCTCTGACCACTACCTCGAGGTCGACTTCGACCTGTCCGAGGTGATGTTCGTCTGCACGGCGAACACGCTCAACATCCCGGCGCCGCTCCTCGACCGCATGGAGGTGATCCGGCTGCCCGGCTACACCGAGGACGAGAAGCTCAACATCGCGCGCCGCTTCCTGCTGCCGAAGCAGGTGAAGCAGAACGGCCTGAAGGAAGGCGAGCTCGCGGTCGACGAGCCCGCGATCCTCGACATCATCCGTCACTACACGCGCGAGTCGGGCGTGCGCAACCTCGAGCGCGAGACCGCTAAGATCTGCCGCAAGGCCGTCAAGCAGCTCCTGCTCGAGCCCGAGAAGAAGAAGATTGCGGTGAACGCGGGCAACCTCGGCGACTTCCTCGGCGTGCGCCGCTTCCGCTTCGGGCGCGCGGAAGACAGGAACCGAGTCGGACTGGTCACAGGTCTCGCCTGGACCGAAGTCGGCGGCGAGCTCCTGACCATCGAGGCCGCAGTCGTCCCGGGCAAGGGCAAGCTCCTCTACACCGGCCAGCTCGGCGAGGTGATGCAGGAGTCGATCCAGGCCGCGATGACGGTCGT
Source organism: Steroidobacteraceae bacterium (assembly GCA_035495635.1). Taxonomy (GTDB): domain Bacteria; phylum Pseudomonadota; class Gammaproteobacteria; order Steroidobacterales; family Steroidobacteraceae; genus SCUD01. The sequence goes on from DATJFN010000012.1 coordinate 2,048, forward strand.
GCGCAGCCGCGCGGACCTTCTCGGCCTCGAGGGCGAATATCACCAGAGGACGGACGTGCACGTGCACGTGCCGGAGGGCGCGACGCCGAAGGACGGCCCGAGCGCGGGCATCGGCATGTGCACCGCGCTCGTCTCGGCGCTCACGAAGATCCCGGTGCGCGCGAGCGTCGCGATGACCGGCGAGATCACGCTGCGCGGCGAGGTGCTCCCGATCGGCGGGCTCAAGGAAAAGCTGTTGGCGGCCCAGCGCGGCGGCATCGAGACCGTGCTGATCCCGAGCGAGAACGAGAAGGACCTGGTCGAGATTCCTGACAACATCAAGGAGAAGCTCGACATCCGCCCGGTCAAGTGGATCGACGAAGTGCTCGAGATCGCGCTCGAGAAGAGCCCGCTCGGCACGACGACGACGGTCGCGCCCGCGGCGACCGCGACCGCGCCGGCCGAGGCGCCAAAGGAGCCGGAGCGCCGCACGGGACGCCGCGCGGTCAAGCCGATCCAGCCGCACTGAACCGCCGGGGCGCGGCTTGGCCTCCCGGAGGCCTTTGCCGTATAGTTGCGCGCCTCCCAGGGGGCCGGAATGCGGTCCGCCCGGGTGCTTAGCTCAGCTGGTAGAGCGTCGCCCTTACAAGGCGAAGGTCGCAGGTTCGAAGCCTGCAGCACCCACCAGTGACCTGGAGCGGTAGTTCAGTTGGTTAGAATACCGGCCTGTCACGCCGGGGGTCGCGGGTTCGAGTCCCGTCCGCTCCGCCAACTCATCGCGCGAAAGGGCCGTCAGGAATGACGGCCTTTTTGCTTTTCGGAGATTGCGGCAGCCAGCGAGCCATCGCGCGGCGGACGCGCTCGTTCGCTCAGCCGGAACTTATTCGCTCACTCGCGCATCCGCCGCGCTTGGCTCGCGTGCTGTCGCCGTCGCTGGAGCAGCCGCGGCGTCGTGCCTGGCGAACCAGGCGAGGATGTAGGCGATGCGGGCGTTGAGCTGTGAGGGGTGGGCGTCGAGCGAGTGGCCGACGCCGGGGACGCGCACGAGGAGGGTGTCGACGCCGCGGATGCGCAGCGCCTGGTAGAACTGCTCCGACTCTGGAATCGGCGTGCGGAAGTCCTGCTCGCCGGTCACGACCATCGTCGGCGTCTTGACGTTGCCGACGCGCGAGAGCGGCGAGCGCATCCAGTACGCCTGGTAGTCGTCCCAGGGCGGCGCGCTGAACCAGTATTTGTAGAAGAAATTCGCCTGGTCCGCCGTCAGCACGAAGCTCGCCCAGTTGATCACCGGCTTCTGCACCGCGGCGGCACGGAACCGGTCGGTGGTCCCGACGATCCAGGCCGTCAGCACGCCGCCGCCGCTCCCGCCCGTCACGAACAGCCGGTCACCGTCGACGCCGCCGCGCGCGATCGCCGCGTCGACGGCGCCCATCAGGTCGTCGAAGTCGCGGCCCGGGTAGGCGTGGTGGATAAGGTTGCCGAACTCCTCGCCGTAGCTCGTGCTGCCGCGCGGGTTCGAGAAGAGCACGTTGTAGCCGGCCGCGGCGTAGAGCTGCAGCTCGGCTGCGAACCGAGGGCCGTAGTTGGCGAACGGACCGCCGTGAATCTCGAGGACGAGCGGATACTTCTTCGCGGGGTCATAGCCCGGCGGGCGGATCAGCCAGCTCTGCACGCGCCGGCCGTCGGCTGCGGTCGTGCTCCACACTTCCTCGACCTTGCCGAGCTCGCGCTGGCTGAGCAGCTCCTCGTTGAGGCTCGTCAGGCGGCGCGACTTGCCGCCGTCGGCGAGGCCGACTTCGGCCGGATCGTAGGGGTCGTTCGCGCTGTAGGCGATCGTGCCGTCCCTCGCGACGGAGAAGGACCCGCCGGGATAAGGGCGCGACCAGCCTTCGCCGCCCATGTCGTCGACGAGGTTCGTCACCTTGCCCGAGAGGTCGGTCTCCGCGATGCGCGTCGTTCCCTGGTCGTCATAGGCGAAATAAATCCGCCGCGAGTCCCGGCTCCAAGTCGGCGTCGCGGCATCGCGGTCGAGCTCCGTGGCGAGCTCGCGGACTTCTCCGTTGTCCAGCCTCAGGACATAAAGGCGCTGGCGCTGGTAGCCCTGATAGCGGTCTTCATAGCCGGTGTAAGCGATGTGCTTGCCATCGGGCGAGGCGGCCGGCTGCTGGTCCGGCCCGAAGCGCTTCGTGAGCGCGCGGATCGAGGCCGTCGCGACGTCGATCGCATAGACCTCGCTGTCGTTCGGCTCGACGTCCGCGTTGTCGTGCCGATTCGCGGAAACGAGTATCTCGCGCCCGTCGGCGGACCAAGTGATGCCTTCGTGATCGAAGTCGCCGGTCGTGAGCTGGCGGGGCGAACCACCGTCCGCCGGCACGACGAACACCTGGGCATAGGCGTCGGGCAGGTAGCCCTCACCGTCGGCGCGGTACACCATGCGGTTGATGGCCTTGAGCGGCTCTGCCCACTTCGCATCCTGCGGCGCTTCCGGCAGGTTCACCTTGAGCGCGTCGTGCTTCGCGGGCACGCGCATGGCGAAAGCGAGCTGGCGCCCGTCCGGCGACCAGGAGAGGCCCGACGGCGCATCGAGAAGGTTCGTCACGCGCGCAGTGACGCCTTCGGCGAACCAGTGCATGTGGATCTGCGCGCCGTCCGCGTCGGCCGCGACGAAAGCGAGGCGCTTGCCGTCCGGCGACCAGCGCGGGCTCGACTGGTTGCCCGCGCCGCCCGCGAGCGGGCGGTGGTTCGTCCCGTCGCGCCCGACGAGCCAGATCGTGCCGCGGCGCGCGTCGGTCTTCACGTCGAACGAGCGACGCACGTAGGCGACCTCGGAACCGTCGGGTGAAATCTCTGGATCGCTCGCCCACTCGAGCGAGAAGACGTCCATCGGCGCGAACGCGGGCTTCGCGGCGGCGGCGGCCGCGAGGGGAAACGCGGCGAGCGCCGCGAGGATCGGGAGTGCAGCTCGGGTCGTCATCGAGGGCTCCGGTAACGGCTCGAAAGGCGGTCATGCTACCCTAGCGCCCCGTTTTTTGCGGGCCCGGCGGGCACATGCTCCAGACCATCCACGACAAGCTGAAAGGCATCTTCGCGGTCGCGATCTTGACGGCGCTCGGCGTCGTCTTCGTGTTCTGGGGCGTCAACTTCAGCTCGAACATCAGCAGCTTCACGAAAGCGAAGGGCATCGAGGTGAACGGGCGCGAGATCGCGGTCGAGGACGTGCGGCGGGACTACCAGGAGCAGTTCTCGCGCATGCAGGCCGCGCTCGGGGACAGCGGCGTGCCGGAGCAGATGCGCGAGTCGATCAGGCAGCGCGTGCTCGAGCAGGCGGTGCGCACCGAGCTCCTGCGCCAGCGCACGCGCGAGCTCGGGTTCGAGGCGACGGACGCGGAGGTGCTCGAGACCATCCGCCAGGTGCCCGCCTTCCAGGTCGACGGCAAGTTCTCGCCCGACGCGTACCACGCGGCATTGCGCTCGATCAACCTGTCGCCGGAGCGGTTCGAGGCCGAGCAGCGCGAGTTCGTCCTCGCGCGGCAGGTGGACCGAGGCATCTACAACTCGGCGTTCGTCCTGCCGGGCGAGCTGGAGCGCGACTATGCGCTCCGCCAGGAGACGCGCACGATCGGCTGGGTTACCGTGCCGGCGAGCTCCTTCGAGGCCTCTGCCGTCATCGACGACGCGGCCGTGCAGAAGTTCTACGAGGCGAACCGGTCGCGCTACATGACCGAGGAACAGGCGACGGTCGACTACGCCGAGCTCGACATCGACACCTTCGCGGCGCAGGCGACGGTCACGGACGCCGCGCTCCGCGCGTACTACGAGGAGAACAAGGCGCGCTACACGCAGGCGGGCCGGCGCCACGCGCGCCACATCCTGGTCGCCTCGACCGGCGACGACAAGGCCGACGAGGCTAAGGCGAAGAAGATCTACGAGCGCGCGGCGGCGGGCGAGGACTTCGCCAAGCTCGCGCGCGAGCTCTCGGATGACACCGGCTCCAAGGAGTCCGGCGGCGACCTAGGCGACGCGGAGCGGGCCGACTTCGTGGGCCCCTTCGGCGACGCGGTGTGGAGCATGAAGCCGGGCGAGATCCGCGGGCCGGTCAAGACGGAATTCGGCTGGCACGTCATCCAGCTCGAGAGCGCCTCGCCGGAAACCGTACGCAGCTTTGATGAGGTCCGTGCCGAGCTCGAGCCCGAGTATCGCCGTTCGCAAGTCGACAAGTCCTTCGGCGACGCACAGGAGCGCCTCGACACGCTCGCATTCGAGGCGGGCAACGACCTCGGTTCGGTCGCAACGAAGATGGGATTGCCGCTGAAGCGCATCGAGAGCTTCACGCGCGCCGGGAGCGCCGAGCTTGGCGCGACGCCGAAGCTGACGCAGGCGGTGTTTTCGCCTGAGGTGCTCGCGGGCCGGGAAATCCGCACGGTCGAGCTCGCGCCCGGCAAGGTGGTCGCGATCACCGCCACGGCCTACCGACCGTCGGTGGCACGACCGCTCGCGGACGTACGCTCCGTGGTGGTCGAAGCCGCGCGGCTCGAGGCGGCCGGCAAGCTGGCCGCGGCCCGAGCGGGCGAGGTCGTCGCTGCGCTGCAGGGGGGAGCGGCCTGGCCCACGTCCGTCGCGCAATGGCGCGGCGACGGGACGACGCTGAACCCGAAAGCGGTGGGGCGGAGCGATGAAGGCATGCCGGCGGAAGTCCGGGAGGCGGCGTTCCGGGCCCAGGCGCCCACCGGGCAGCCGCGCTACGGCGTCGTCACGCTGAAGAACGGCGACAGCGCCATCTGGACGGTGACGGAAATGGCGCGGGGCAAGCTCGCCTCGATCGCGCAGGACGCGCGCCGCTCCGCGCACGACGAGGCCCGCGACCGCAAGGCGATGTCGGACGCGACCGTTTACGTCACGACCATGCGGGCCGCTGCCGACGTCGACGTGAATCCGCAGGTGTTCGAATAGATTTCAGCCCGCCGCGCGCGAACGGCCGGTCGGGGACCCTCGCTCGCTCCGCCGGAACTTAGTCGCTCACTCGGGGACCCGCCCGACCCACGCGCGCGGCGGGCGGGTGTCTACTCCGGAAAGCTCATGCCGACGTGGGAGTAGCCGGCGTCGACGTAGAGCGTCTCGCCGGTGATGCCGGCGGCCAGGTCGGAGCACAGGAAGGCCGCGGCGTTCCCGACGTCCTCGGTCGTGACGTTGCGCTTGAGGGGCGAAACCTGCTCGACGTGGTGCAGCATCTTGCGGAAGCCCGGGATGCCCGCCGCGGCCAGCGTCTTGATCGGTCCCGCGGAGATCGCGTTGACGCGGATGTTCTTCGCGCCGAGGTCGGCTGCGAGGAAGCGCACGTTGGCCTCGAGGCTCGCCTTCGCGAGGCCCATGACGTTGTACGAAGGGATCGACCGGACCGCGCCGAGGTAGGAGAGGGTAAGGAGGGCGCCGGCGCGCCCTTCCATGAGCGGGAGGCCCGCGCGAGCGAGCGCCGTCAGGCTGTAGCTCGAGACGTCGTGCGCGACGGCGAAGCTCTCGCGCGTCGTCGCCTCGACGAAGCCGCCAGTCAGCGCTTCGCGCGGCGCATAGGCGACCGAGTGCACGATGATGTCGAGGGACTGCCATTCGCCGCGAATCTTCGCGAACGCGGCCTCGATCTCGCCGTCGATGCCGACGTCCATCGGCATCACGAGCTTCGAGCCGAGCCCTTCCGCGAGCTCTACCACGCGGTCCTTGATGCGGTCGTTCTGGTAGCTGAAGGCGAGCTCCGCACCCTCGCGGTGCATCGCCTCCGAGATGCCGAATGCGATCGAGCGATCGGTCGCGAGCCCCACGATCAGGGCTTTTTTTCCACCCAGGAACCCCATGCCTTCCCTCCAGAACTAAAGCGAAAATTCAAAGGGGACGGTCACCTTTAATAACTCCCTTCACATCGCGTTCCGATATGCCACGTCGTTAAAGGTGACCGTCCCCTTTAATATTTCGCTTGGATTCTAGCCGCCGACGTCGGCGCCTCCCGCGACGCGAATCGTCAGTAACTGGCCGGCGCGCAGGGCCGTGCTGCGGCCCATGTTATTCCAAGCCTGCAGATCGCGAACGCTGACCTCGAACCGGCGGGCGATCGCGGACAGCGTGTCCCCGCGCCGGACCCGATAGTTGACCTTGCCGTTCGTAGCCGCCACCCGCTCGGGAGCGGCTTCGCCGGATGCGGCCGCGCCGCTTCCGCTGCTGCCTGCCACCTGGAGGCGCTGTCCCGGCTGCAGCACGGTCTTGGTCGACACATGATTCATGTGCGCAAGCTGGCTGACCGACATGCCGTACCGGCGCGAGATGCTCCAGAGCGACTCGCCGCTTTTCACGCGGTGGCTCCGGCGCTCGAGGTCGGAGCCAAGCCCCGCCCGCAGCTGCGAGACGTCGCCGGCCGGCACCCAGAGCTCGTCTCCTGCCTTCAGGTCGGGCCGACGATCCTCGTTCATGCGGACGATGACCGATTCGGGGACCTGGTAGCGGCCGGCAATCGAGGCGAGCGACTCGCCCGGCGCCACGGTGTGAACGCCGAGGCGCGCGCGTGCATTCGGATCGAGCGCCGCGAGCTTCGTGGTGAACGCATCGGCGACCACCTCGGGCACCAGGATCCGGTTTGGGCCGTCGGGGTCGGTCATCCAGCGGTTCCACCCCGGGTTCAGCGCGTGCAGCTCCTCGGTATCGACGCCCGCGACCTCCGCCATCAACCGCAGGTCCACGGGCCCGTCGGTCGGCACGACGCGGAAATAGGGGGCATCCGGAATCGGCGGCAGGTAGAAGCCGTAGACTTCGGGCGAGCGGATCATCTTCGCGAGCGCAATCAGCTTCGGCACGTAGGCGCGCGTTTCGGCCGGCAGCGAGAGCGAGAAAAAGTCCGTCTTCCGGTGCAGCGCGATATTGCGGTTGATCGCGCGCTGGATGTTGCCGGCGCCGTAGTTATAGGCGGCGATCGCGAGGAACCAGTCCCCGTCGAAGCGATCGCGCAGCTGCGTCAGGTAATCGAGCGCGGCGCGCGTGGACTCGACCACGTCGCGGCGCTGGTCCTGCCAGTAATTGCGCTTGAGGCCGTAGCGCTCGCCGGTCGGCGCGATGAATTGCCAGAGGCCCGAGGCATGGCTGCGCGAATAGGCGAACGGGTTGAATGCGCTTTCGACGACCGGCAGCAGCGCGAGGTCGCCCGGGAGGCCGCGTGCCTCGACCTCGTTCGCGATGTGGTGCAGGTAGCGCTGCCCGCGTCCGAACACGCGCGCAACGTATTCGGGGTTGCGCTGCAGCCATTCGATCTCGCGGTCGACGCGCGGGTGATCGACCTGCGGCAACGAGAGCTGGCCCCGGATCCGCACGAGCACGTCGCCGTAGGTGACCGCCGGCGGCAGCGGGGGAACCTCCGGCGCGAACGCCTCGAGCTCCTCCGGCGGAGCCTCCGGTGCCGAGTCTTCCTCCGGGAAAGCGACTTCGTTCGATTCGCCGGCGGCCTGCCCGACCGGCAATGCGCTCGGCGCCGCTTCCGGCTTCGTCGTCGCGCAGCCGGCTGCCAGCGCGCCACTCGCGGCCAGGAGGAGCAGGGCGACAATCCGCGTTCGGGCGTCAGTCATGGAAACCCATCCTTCCAGCTGCGAACCTCAGCGAACACGGCGACCGGCGTCGGCAGCGGCCTGCCGGCGCGGTGTTCCGCCGCTGATTTGACATCTTCATGCCGGCTTCGCAGAAAAGGATTGACGCGCTTCTCAAGCCCGATCGTTGACGGCAGCGTCGGGCTCCCTGTTGCCCGCAGGGCCGCTGCCCGTTTGACATAGTCCATTATGTCCGAGTTGCGGGGCTCGACGGTCATCGCAAATCGAAGGTTCGCCTCCGTGTATTCGTGGCCGCAGAAGACCCGGGTCTCTTCGGGCAGTGCCGCCAGCACGTCGAGCGAGGCCAGCATCATCTCGGCCGTCCCCTCGAAGAGCCGTCCGCAGCCCGCGCTGAAGAGCGTGTCGCCCGAGAACAGGACGCCGTGGCCTGTGTAAGCGATGTGACCGGCCGTGTGACCGGGCACGTCGATCACGCTGAACGCGAGGCCCATCGATTCGACGCGTGCGGTCCCGCCGCCCGCGAGGCGCTCGACGCCGGTGGGCATGCGCTCGCGCGCGGGGCCAAAGGCGCGTGCGCCCGTCGCGTCGACGAGCTCGCGAACGCCGCCGACGTGGTCGGCGTGATGGTGCGTCGCGAGGATCGCCTCGAGGCGCAGGCCGTCGGACGCGAGCGCCGCCATCACCGGCGCAGCGTCGCCTGGATCCACGACCGCGACCGCGCGCGGATCGTGCGCACTGCGGATCATCCAGATGTAATTGTCCCTCAAGGCCGAAATGGGCTGGATTTCGAGCATGCACGAGTGTAACTGGCTCGTGCCGCGGCCCCGCGGGTATCCTGTCTCCATGGCTCGCCCCCAGGACCTCGACAGCTGGCTCGCCGGCCCGCTCGGCCGCATGCTGATGGAGGAGGAACGCAGGGTCGTCGCTGCCTCGCTCGAATGCGCCTTCGGGCTGCATTGCGTGCAGGTGGGTGCCTGGGGCGATCCGGGCGCGTTTCTTGCGCGCGCGCGGACACGCCGCGCCTCGCTGGTGGCGGGACGGCCGGCCGACGGAGTCGCGGTCGTCGCCGACGCCGCGGCGCTCGCGCTGCAGGCGGACAGCGTCGACGTCCTCCTGTTGCCGCACACGCTTGAGTTCGCGCGGGAACCGCACGAGGTCCTGCGCGAGGCGACGCGGGTGCTCACCGGGGAAGGCGAGCTCGTGGTGCTCGGCTTCGAGCCCCTCGGGACCTGGTCGCTCAGGAGCGCCTTCACGCGCGGCGGCTCGCCGCCCGGCATCAGCCGCACGATTTCCGCGACGCGGCTCGCCGACTGGCTGAAGCTCGTCGGCTTCGAAGTCGGACCCGCTGAGCGCTACCTGTACGCGCCGCCGATCGCCGGCCTGCACGGCGCCAAGTCGCGCGGCTTCCTCGAGCGGCTCGGACGTCGCGCCTGGCCGCGATTCTCGGGGGCGTACCTCCTGCACGCGCGCAAGCGCGTGCACTCGATGACGCCGGTGCGCCTGCGGCAGCGGCTGCGCACCGCGGTCATCGGCGGGCTCGCCGAGCCCGCCGCGCGGCGCGTCTCTTGAACCGCGTCGAGATCTACACCGACGGCGCCTGCCGCGGCAATCCGGGCGCCGGCGGCTGGGGCGCGGTGCTGCGCTACCGCGGCCGCGAACGCGAGCTGCATGGCGGCGAGCCGGAAACGACCAACAACCGCATGGAACTGACCGCGGCGATCCGTGCGCTCGAGGCGCTGCAGCGCCGCTGCCGCGTGGCGCTGTTCACCGATTCCCAGTACGTGCGCGACGGGATCACGACCTGGCTCGTGGACTGGAAGAAGCGCGGCTGGCGCACGGCTGACCGCAAGCCGGTGAAGAACCAGGACCTCTGGCAGCAGCTCGACGAGGCCGCATCGCGGCACGACGTCGAATGGCACTGGGTGCGTGGGCACGCGGGACACCCGGAGAACGAGCGCGCGGACCGGCTCGCGAACCTCGGCATCGACGAGCTCGG
>DATJFN010000013.1:0-19158 GCA_035495635.1 Steroidobacteraceae bacterium
CGGCGAGGTCATGAAGATCAAGGAAGTGATGTCGCGTTCGAACCGCCTCGGGATGAAGACCTTCGACCAGGCGTTGTTCGACCTCTACGAGGCGGGCACGATCTCGTACGAGGAGGGCCTCCGTAATGCCGACTCGAAGAATGAGCTGCGCTTGCGGATCAAGCTCGAGAGCAAGCGCGAGGATAGGCTGCAGGCCGAGGCGTCGAGCACGCTGAGGATCGTCGATGAGTCCAACGACGGCAAAGTCTACTAAGCCCGAGGGCGAGCAGGTGACGGCTCCTGAAGCGGAAGAGGGCCGCTTCAGCATCAAGCCGCTGCTCAAGCTGATGGCGGAGAAGAAGGCCTCCGACCTCTTCTTCACGTCGAACTCGCCGGTCAAGATCAAGATCGAGGGCTTGATCTACCCGATCAACAAGCAGGTCCTGAACGCGGAGACCGTCCGCGACATTGCCCACGGCCTCATGAGCGGGGAGCAGCTCGAGCACTTCCAGAACGAGCTCGAGATCGACTTCGCGATCTCCGAGCCGGGCGTCGGCCGGTTCCGCGCGGCCGTCTTCTACCAGCGCGGCTACCCGGCGATGGTCCTGCGCTACATCAGCGTGGACACGCCGAAGCTCGACCAGCTCGGGCTCCCGGACACGCTGCGCGACCTCGCGATGCTGAAGCGCGGACTCGTGCTGATGGTCGGCGCGACCGGCTCCGGCAAGTCGACGACGCTCGCGGCGATGATCAACCACCGCAACGAGAACTGCTCCGACCACATCCTCACGATCGAGGACCCGGTCGAGTTCCTGCACCAGAACCGCAAGGCGATCGTCAACCAGCGCGAGGTCGGCCTCGACACGCGCTCGTTCAGCCGTGCATTGCGGGCGGCGATGCGCGCCGCGCCGGACGTGATCCTGATCGGCGAGATCCGCGACCGCGAGACCATGGAGTCGGCGATCGCGCTCGCCGGCACGGGCCACCTCGCCATCGCGACGCTGCACGCGAACAACAGCGCAGAGACGCTCGACCGCATCATCAACCTGTTCCCGCGCGACCAGCACGCGCAGATCTTCCTCGACCTCTCGCAGTACCTGCGCGCCATCGTCTCGCAGCGCCTCGTGCGCGGCCGCAACAACAAGCGTGTCGCCGCGGTCGAGATCATGCTCAACACACCGCACATCCAGGACCTGATCAAGAAGGGCGACGTGATCGGCGTGAAGGAAGCGATGTTCACTTCGGGCGAGCGCGGCATCCAGAACTACGACATGGCGCTCCTGCACCTCTACAAGGAGGGCAAGATCGACATCGAGGAGGCGCTCAACAACGCCGACTCGCGCACCAACCTCGAGGCGCGCATCAACTTCGGGTGACGGTCACAACCGACGCGCGTGCTTCGCCGGCGGGATCCCTTCGCTCGCTCACCAGATCGGACATTCGCTCGCTGCGGGATCCCGCGACGGCTCGCCCGCGCGCAGCCGGGCCGTCACCGCGGCCACGCGCGGCCGAGCGCCGGGCGGGTGCCCGAGCGAGCGACTAGATTCCGGCAGAGCGAGCGAGGGTCCCCGCCCGGCGCGAGAGACGCGAGTCAAGCGCTGAAGACGGTCGCGGCGTCGAAGACGGGGCCGTCGACGCAGACGCGCTTCATCGCGGGGCCGTCAGGAGTCTTTACCAGCACGGTGCAGCCGGCGCAGCCGCCGACGCCGCAGGCCATGTTCTCCTCGAGCGAGACCTGGCAGGGCACGCCGCGGCGCCGCGCGAGCGCGGCGACGGCGATGAGCATGCCGTGCGGGCCGCAGGCGAAGAGCTCGACTTCCGCGCGCTCCTTCGCTCCGAGCGAGGTGAGCCAGGCATCGGCGAGCTCGGTGACGAAGCCGCGGTGGCAGCCGGGGAACCCCGAAAGGCTCGCGAGGCGGGAGGGGACGCCGAGCGATTCGAGCAGCGGCATCGCGGCAGTCACGCCGTCTGGCAAGCCGTTGGCGGCAAGCCGCGAAGTCGCGAGCTCGAACGGGTAGGGCAGTTCCGACCCCATCAACACGAGCGGCTTCCACGCGCCCTTGCCAGCCGCGAGCGTCTCGGCGAGAAAAACCATGGGCGGGATGCCGACGCCGCCGCCGATCAGGAGCAGCCGCGGCCGGGCGGGATTCGCGGTGAACCCGCGGCCGATCGGACCGAGGCAGGACAGCGTCTCGCCGGTCTTGCGGAGCGCGAGCTCGGCAAGCCCGTGGCCGACCACCTTATATAGGACCTCGAACCAGCCTTCGCGGGCGCTCGTGCGCATGATCGAGAGCGGACGGCGCATCGGTAGGTCCGGGCCGCAAGTCAGGTGGACGAAGCTGCCTGGCGTCGCCGCAGCGGCGCAGCGCGGCGCGGCGAGCCGCATCACGAACTGTGAACCGGGGAACTCGCGGTGTTCGAGGACTCTCGCGTCCTCGAGGAAGATCGTGCCGCGATGCGCAGGCGTCAAGCTCATCCGACGCGCGTCCGGCGCGCCTCGGCGAGGTGCTGGAGCACCGCCATGCGCACCGCGACGCCATTCGCAACCTGGCGGCGGATCACCGACTGAGGCCCGTCCGCGACGTCGGAGTCGATCTCGACGCCGCGATTCATGGGGCCGGGATGCATCACGATCGCCTTCGGCGCAGCGTGCTTGAGCCGCGCGGCCGTGAGCCCGAACTCGCGGTGGTAAGCCGCGAGGTCGACCGGCCCCGCGGCGCCCGCACGCTCGTGCTGGATGCGGAGCATCATCACGACATCGGCGCCGGCAATGCCGTCGTCCAGCGATTCGAGACGGCGCGCGCCCGCGAACTCGGCGGCCTCGGGCATCATCGCGCGCGGAGCGACGATCCGGACCTCGCGCGCATCGAGCGTCCTGAGAGCCAGATGCGCGGAGCGGGCGACGCGCGAGCGGGCGATGTCTCCGACGATCGCGATCGTGAGCTGGCCGACGTCGCCCTTGTGCTCGCGGATCGTCATCGCGTCGAGCAGTCCCTGCGTCGGGTGGGAGAGGTGCGCCTCGCCGGCGGAGACGACGGCCGCCTCGCCGTCGACCTCGCGCGCGACAAGCTCCTGCACGCCGGCCTCGGCATCGCGGATGACGAAGTAGTCCGCCTGCATGGCGAGCAGCGTGTGCACCGTGTCGAGCAGCGTTTCGCCCTTCACGCGAGAGGAGAGTGCGTTGTCGAAGTTGAGTACGTCGCCGCCCAGCCGCACGGCGGCGAGCTCGAAGGACGCGCGCGTGCGCGTCGAAGGCTCCGCGAACAGGTTGACGACGGTCGAGCCCCGGAGCGCATCGCCGCGCGTGGCAGCACGGCCGGGCCGCGAGGCGAAGGAGAATGCGCGTTCGAGCAACGACTCGAGGAGGCTGCGCGGCAGTCCGTCGAGCGTCAAAAGATGTCGTAGCCGGCCGCCCGCGTCGAGCTGGGCGAAAGCCGGGCTCATGTCCCCGGCTGCGCGCGCAGCCATTGGAGCAGGAGGAGGCGCGCGGCCTCGCGGTCGACGTCCCCGCGCTGCACGCGTTTCGATTTAGCGCCGCTGCGACGGCGCTCGCGCAGGTCGTCCTCCGCCTCGCGCGACGTCAGTCTTTCATCCACCCGGTGAACCTCGATGCCGTAACGCTGCCCGAGCCCGTCGGCGAACCGCAGAGCCGCCTGGGTGAGGCGGTCGTTGCGGGCGGACATATTATAGGGAACGCCTGCGATGATCGCCGCCGGCCGCCAGTCGGCGACACAGCGGTCGATGGCCGCCCAGTCGGGCTCGCCGTCCTGGGCGGCAATGGTCGCGAGTGCCTCGGCCGTGCCCGTGAGGGTGTTGCCGACCGCGACGCCGATGCGCCTCAGCCCGTAATCGAAGGAGAGCACCGTCCTCGCGGCCGGCGCGATCATGTCGCCTTGCGCCTAGGCACGCCCCGCCTGGGTGCTGATGCGGGAAAGCTCGATGCCGAGCAGGCGCGCCGCGGCGTGCCAGCGATGCTCGAAAGGCAGCTCGAAGATCAGCGAATCGTCGCAGGGCACGGTGAGCCAGGCGTTCTGCAGCAGCTCCTCGTCGAGCTGGCCAGCCTCCCAGCCGGCATAGCCGAGCGCGATCGCGGCAGTCTTAGGCCCGCTGCCCTTGGCCATCGCGGCGAGGATGTCGCGCGAGGTCGTGACGTGCAGCGTGTCCGAAATCGGCATCGTCGACTCCCAGGACTGCGGACCCGGGCGGTGCAGCACGAAGCCGCGGTCGCGCTGCACGGGACCGCCGCCCAGCACCGGCATGTCGCGCAGGCGCGCGTCGTCGGTCTTGAGCGAGAGCTGGTCGAGCACCTCGGACATGCGCATCTCCAGTGGACGGTTGATCACGAGTCCGAGCGCGCCGCGCTCGTTGTGCTCGCAGATGAGCGTGACGCTGTGCGAGAAGTTCGGATCGGCGAGCGAGGGCATCGCGACCAGGAGCTGATTGCTGAGGTAAGCGCCCGCGCCCATGAGTCTAGTATCGGCCCGCGGGCATCGGCGGTAAAGGTCGGATTTAGTAATAAAGGGGACGCGCCCCTTTAGCGCAAATGTCGGCAGAATTTAGCGAGCGCGTCGCTAAAGGGGGGCGTCCCCTTTATTTCTGCGAGCGGACTTAATGCAGCGTCAGCGTTGCGCCTCGTCGGCCGGCACCTGGACCGACGAGCCGGCGAGGCGGCCGCCGACAAACTGCCACTCGTAGGCGAAGCGGAGCACGTCGTGCTTGGCCGCGAGGTCCTCGGGAAATGGATCGAACGGCGTCGCGAGCTTCAATATGTCCATTGCCGCGCGGTCGAGCTCGCCGTAACCGCTCGTCCTGCGCACGTCGGCCCGCACGAGCCCGCCGCTTGAGGCGAGCACGACTTCGATGACCGGGTTGCCCGAGAGCTTGCTGCGGCGCGCCGCGTTCGGGAAGTTGACGGTCCCGACCTGTTCGATGCGCCGCTTCCAGGCGTCGAGGTAAACGGCGACCTCGGACGTCCGCGTGTTCGGAGTGACGACGAGCTCCCGGCGCGGCGCGCCCTTCAGCTGAAGCTCCGCGTCGTCGTCGGTCCCGGCGAAAGGGAAGCTCGACCCCGAGAACGTCTCGCGCGGCAGCATCGCCGGCGCGGAGCTGGCCTCGGCATCGGCGGCGACCATGCGCTGCTTGCCGCTTCGGCCTGCGAGCACCTCGCCTTCGCCCGCCAGGCGACCCTCGGGCGCGGGCAGCTCCGCGCCGCCCTCGGGCGCGCCCGGCAGGGTGACGGAGCCGCTGCCGGCGGCGGGCTGGCGGGTCCGTCCGTCCGGGGAATTGCCGCTGCCCTGCTGCGTGCGCTCCGCGAGGTAGTTCGCGTCGTCGTTGCGGTAGCTGTCCGGCAGCGAGTTGTTGACGAGCAGCACCTCGAGCGTCGGGACGCTCTTCGAGTCCGCGGCAGGCGGCGCGAAGCTGACGCCGAGGATCAGGATCAGGTGCGCGAGGCCGGCGAGGAACAGCGTCACCGTGAGGCGGTCGCCGGAGCCGGGCCCACTCGGCACCTTCTGTGCGTGCATGTCAGCGCTTGGCGAGCCGCTTCAGCACGGCGTCGATCAGCATGCCGCCGATGTCGTGGCCGTGCTTCGCCTCGATCTCGCGAATGCCGGTCGGGCTCGTGACGTTGATCTCGGTGACGTAGTCGCCGATCACGTCGAGGCCGACGAACAGCATGCCGCGCTCGCGCATGACGGGCCCGATGCGCGAGGCGAGCCAGCGGTCGCGCTCGGTGAGGGCGCGGCTCTCGGCCTTTGCGCCGGCCGCGAGGTTGCCGCGGTGGTCCCCGGCAGCCGGCATGCGCACGAGGGCGTGCGGAACGGGCTCGCCGTCCACCAGGAGGATGCGCGCATCACCGCCGGTCGCGATCTCGGGGATGTAGCGCTGGGCGATCGCATAGCGGCTGCCGTAGTCGGTCAACGTCTCGAGGATGACGCGCGCGTTGCGGTCACCCTGGCTCGCGACGAAGATCGAGCGACCGCCCATGCCGTCGAGCGGCTTGAACACCGCCTGGCCGTGCTCGGCGAGGAAGGTTTCCATGGCGGCCATGTCGCGCGTGATCAGCGTCGGGGCGCAGCAGTCGGGAAACCAGGCCGTGTAGGCCTTCTCGTTCATGTCCCGGAGGCCCTGCGGCCGGTTCACGACGAGGACACCGTCCGCCTCCGCGCGCTCGAGCAGGTACGTCGAGCAGATGTACTCCATGTCGAACGGCGGGTCCTTGCGCATCAGCACGGCGTCGACGCTGCGGAGCTCGCGCACGGCCTCTTCGCCGGTGCGATGCCAGGCCTTGCCGTCTCCGACGACCTCGATCGGTGTCAGACGCGCGAAGGCGCGCCCGTCGCGGACCCAAAGATCCCGCTGCCCGAACCAGAAAACATCGCAGCCGCGCTGTGCGGCCGCCTTCAGCATCGCGATCGTCGAGTCTTTTGCCGGCTTGATGGTTTCGAGCGGGTCCATCAACACCGCGAGGCTCGGTCGGGCGGGCATCAAGGGGTCTCCAGCCGATTGGCGGGAATGTGACGCGGATACTGCACGTCAGGGGGCCTTGTCATAGTACACCTGTCACCGGTCTCGACCGCCCGCGCGGCCGGTGCTACGGCGTGGCGGGGGGTAGACCGATATGTTAAAAGGTGGTCGCCCCCGGAGGAACTGATGGACAGTGCTGCGGCCGTCAATGATGGGCACCGCCTGAGCGGGCTTAAGGTGCTCGTCATCGACGACAGCAAGACGATCCGCCGCACGGCGGAGACGCTGCTGGCCAAGGAAGGGTGCGAGGTATTCACGGCGGTCGACGGGTTCGACGCGCTGTCGAAGATCGCCGACCATCAGCCGGACATCGTTTTCGTGGACATCATGATGCCGCGACTCGACGGCTACCAGACCTGTTCGCTCATCAAGCACAACAAGGTGTTCCGTTCGATCCCGGTGATCATGCTCTCCTCCAAGGACGGGCTGTTCGACCGGGCGCGCGGACGCATCGTCGGCTCTGAGCATTACCTGACGAAGCCCTTCACGCGCGACGAGCTCCTGTCCGCGATCGAGCGGCACGTCAGCCGGGAATGACGGGAGCGGGAGGACAGCCATGGCGCTCATCCTGATCATCGACGACTCGCCGACCGAGGTCTTTCAGATGCGCCGCATGCTGGAGAGCCACGGCTTCGAGACCGTGGGCGCGGCCGACGGCGCGGAGGGCATCCGCAAGGCGCGCGAGATCCGGCCCGACCTCATCCTGATGGACATCGTGATGCCGGGCGTCGACGGCTTCCGCGCGACGCGCACGCTCGCCAACGACCCGGCGACGCGGGCGATCCCCGTCATCATGGTCTCGAGCAAGAGCCAGGAAACCGACCGGATCTGGGGCATGCGCCAGGGCGCGGTCGATTACCTCGTCAAGCCGGTTACGCCGGCGCAACTCGTGGAGAAGGCGCAGGCCGCGCTGCTCGCAGGCTGACCGGATGCAGGCTGAGCCGACCCTGAGGGCCCTGCGCGACCGGCCATTCGAGCTGCTGCTGGCACTGGAAACGCGGGCGCGTGAAGTCGCCGCGGGCCAGCGCGATGGCGCCGCGGCGCAGGAGTGGATCGGCGTCGCGTTCCGCATGGGCGGCGAGACCTTCCTGGTCGAACGCGACGAGGCGCGCGAGGTCATGGGCGTGCCGGCGCCGATCACGCGAGTGCCCGGTGCGCGGCCGTGGATCCTCGGGCTCGCGAACGTGCGCGGACAGCTTCTGCCGGTGATCGACCTGAAGCAGTACCTGGGCAGCGGCGAATTGGTTTCGGGGCGCAACACGCGCGTCATCGTCGTCAACCACCGCGAGATTCCGGCGGGCCTCGTGGTGGACGAAGTGCTGGGGTTCCGGCGCTTCGCCGAGCGAGAGTTCACGGCGGAAGCGCCGCCGACGATAATCCGCTGCGAACATTACCTCGCCGGGTCGTTCCGGCGCGGCAGCGAGGCCTGGCCCGTGCTGAGCCTCCGGACGCTGGTCGAGAGCCCGGCGTTCCTGCAGGGATCGGCGTAGGGGCGGAAAGCGAGATGGCCACGACGCAGGAAAAATTAACGATCGCGCGCTGGATGCCGGCCATGCTCGGCGTCGGGCTTGTGTCCGTGCTCGTGGCGGCCGTCCTCGTCGTGCTCGGCACGCGCGCGGAGAGCGCGGACCGCGACTACCGCGAGAACCGCTCGGAGCTCACCGTTCTCGCCGGCGCGATGCCGGCGCAGGCCGCATCGGCCGCGCGCGGCGACCCTGCCGCCTTCGACCGCCTGGCCGCGTCGCGCACCAACCTCGAGCGCGTACTCGCGCAGATCGAGAAAGGGCGCTCGCCGTTCGCGGCGCTTTCATCCGAGAGCGCGCGCAAGCTCGGCGGAGAGGCCGGCTGGAACACGCTCCTCGACGCGTCGCAGCAGGTGCTCGGCGCACGGGCGGTCGCCGGCGACCTCAAGAAGTCCGCGGGCGAGGCGCGCACGATCCTCGGACGCGTGCTGGCCGCGACCGGCAATGCCGTGTCGGCGCCCGGCGGGCTGCCGGCGATGCGCGTGCTGCCGCGGTTCGAAACGGTGGCGCAGCGCACCAGCGACGACCTCGAGCAGCTCGAGGCGGCCGTGAGCCCCGCCGAGGTCTCGCAGCGCATCACCGAGAACACGGCGCTCCTCTCGCAGTTCCTCGCGGGGCTCGCCGGCCTCGACACCAATTCCGGCGTACCCGCCATCGAGGGCGAGGCCGCCAGGCGCCTCGCAGACGTCCAGGCAGCCTTCGCCGCCTACGAGAAGCAGCTTCAGGGCACGCTCGAGCAGGCCTCGGCGCTCGCGGCCGCGCAGCGCGCCGCGGCGGACCTCGGCACCGCCGCCGACCGACTTTCGAAGTCGCTCGACGTACAGTCCAGCGCGCAGCCAGGCGGATCGCTCGGCGGAATGCCCGCGCTCATCGCGATCGTGATTGCCGCGCTCTGCTTCGCCGGCGCGATCTGGGCGTGGGCCTCGCAGGCGGGCATTCGCCGCGTCGCGAGCCTCGAGTCCGAGCGCAACCGCCGCAACCAGGACGCGATCCTCCGGCTGCTCGACGAAATGTCGAGCCTCGCGGACGGCGACCTCACGGTGCAGGCGACCGTCACGGACGACATTACGGGCGCGATCGCCGACTCCATCAACTTCGCGATCGAGGCCCTCAGGGAGCTTGTCGCGACGATCAACGACACCGCGATGCAACTCGATCAGGCCGCGCGGCAGACGCAGGCCGCGGCCGGCCACCTCGCCAAGGCGAGCGTCGCCCAGTCGCGCCAGGTGGCGGCGGCGACAGACGCGGTCGGCGCGATGGCCGCCTCGATCGAGGAAGTCTCCGGCAACGCCGAGCGGTCCGCCGACGTCGCGCGTCACGCGGTCGACGTCGCGCACAAGGGCGGCGCGGCGGTGCGGCGCACGATCGACGGCATGAACACGATCCGCGAGAACATCCAGGACACCAGCAAGCGCATCAAGCGCCTCGGCGAGAGCTCGCAGGAGATCGGCAACATCGTCGAGCTCATCAACGACATCGCGGAGCAGACGAACATCCTCGCGCTCAACGCCTCGATCCAGGCCTCGATGGCCGGCGAGTCCGGACGCGGCTTCGCGGTCGTCGCCGACGAGGTGCAGCGCCTCGCCGAGCGAGCCGGCCACGCGACCCGGCAGATCGAAGTGCTCGTCCGCACGATCCAGTCCGATACCAACGAGGCGGTCGTCTCGATGGAGCGCACCACGACGGATGTGGTGGGCGGGGCGCTGCTCGCGGAGAACGCGGGCGCCGCCCTTGGTGAGATCGAGGACGTCTCGAACCAGATCGCGCAACTCGTGCAGAACATCTCGGCGAGCGCGCGCCAGCAGGCCGCCACGTCCGCCCACATCTCGCGCACCATGCAGGTGCTGCGCGAGATCAGCCAGCAGACCGCCGACAACACGAGCGCGACCTCGACCGCGATCGGCCGGCTCGCCGACATGTCGGCGCAGCTGCGCAAGTCGGTCGCCGGCTTCCGGCTGCCGCAGGCGCTGCCGGCGCCCGGCCGCAAGATCAAGCCCGCGCCGGCCCCGGCCGGGGCGGACAACGCGGAGACCCGGCGCGCCGCGAGCGGAGCGGCGTGAGGTAACCCCGCCGTGGCCGGCTTTCCCTCCGTCAACGAGCAGGCTCTGCACCTCGTCGCGCGCGAGCTCGCCGCGACGCTGAACGACGTGCGCGTCGCGCTCGAGGCCGCGGCGGAGACGCCGGCGGACAAGACGCACGCTGCGAAAGTCGCCGAGCTCATGCGCAGCGCGCGCGGCGTGCTGCGCGTGGTCGAGGTCTACGGCGCGGCGATCCTCGCCGAGGAAATGGAGCTGAGCGCGCGCTGGCTGGCGGGCAGCGAGACCGACGCGCGCCAGTTCGTGGAGGGGCTCGACGCGCTGATGCGCGCGAGCGTGCAGCTGCCGACCTACCTCGAGCGGGTCCTGGGCGGCGGGCGCGACCTCGCGCTCGTGCTGCTGCCGCTCCTCAACGACCTGCGCGCGGTGCGCGGCTCGCCGCTCCTGTCCGAGGGCACGCTGCTCTCGCTCAACCTCAGCTCCGAGAAGGCGCCCGCCGTGCAAGTGGTGGGCACACCGGAGCCAAAGCTCACGGTGACGCAGTGGGCGCGGCGCCTCAGGCCCAAGTTCCAGGCGGGGCTCCTCGGCCTCATCCGCGGCGACGGCGAGGACCGCGGGCTGCTCGCGCTCATCGAGGTGGCGAACCGGATGGAATCGGTCGCGACGTCCGCGCCGCTGTACCAGCTTTGGTGGGTCACGGGCGCGCTGCTCGACGCATTGCGGGCCGGCGGGCTCGATGCGAGCGTCACGGTCAAGCGCCTCCTTGGACACGCCGATCGCGAGCTGAAGCGCCTCTACACGGACGGCGAGGAAGCGTATACCGGCGCGCCGCCGATCGAGCTCCTCAACAACCTCCTTTATTACGTGGCACGCGCGACAACGCGCGGCGAGAGGGTCGACGCGGTCCGCAGTTCCTTCCGACTCGGAGAGCTGCTCCCGGTCGACGAGTCAGTCGAGCAGGAGCGCGAGTCGCTCTCCGCGCCGTCCGTGCGCCTCATGCGTACGGTCGCCGCGGCGATCAAGGAGGACCTCAGCCGCGTCAAGGACGCGCTCGACCTCTACACGCGCAAGGGCGGGCCGCCCGAGGAGCTCGCGCCGCAGGTCGACCTCCTCAAGAAGATCGGCGACACGCTCGCGGTGCTCGGCCTCGGCTCGGTGCGCGAGCAGGTCCAGGGCGAGCTGGCGCGACTGTCTGACATCATCACGCGTCGCACGCCCGCCGAGCAGGACACGCTCA
Source organism: Steroidobacteraceae bacterium (assembly GCA_035495635.1). GTDB lineage: Bacteria > Pseudomonadota > Gammaproteobacteria > Steroidobacterales > Steroidobacteraceae > SCUD01. The sequence goes on from DATJFN010000013.1 coordinate 11,301, forward strand.
TCGCGATCGCCGCGACGCTGATCGGCGTCGAGGACGGGCTCGACGACTCGCTCGTGCGCCTTATCATGCCGCCGGGCGCGCCGGCGCCGGGCGCAGAGACGGACCCGGATTTCCGGCAGGTCACGGAGACGGTGCTGCGCGAATGCATCGTGAACCTCGCGCGCATCAAGGAGCTCCTCGGCCAGTCGCTCGAGCCGACCGCGGAGCCGTCGGGACTCGACGCGGCGCCGGCGCTCGCGCGCGGGATCACCGCGGGCCTCCTGCTCCTCGGCCGCAACCGCGCGATGGAGGTGATGCGCCGCATCGGCGACCACATCGCGACGCTGCTCGGGCCGGGAAACCTCGCGCGCAACGACGAGTACGTGGACCGACTGGCGGACGCGATCGTCGGCATCGAGTACTACATGGAGACGCTGCAGGCGGGCCGCGGCGACCCCTGGTACATGCTGGACAACGCCGAGCGCTGCCTCGTCGCCCTCGACGGCATTCGCGGCGGCGTGCCTGCGGCCCCACGCGTCGAGCCGAGGCCGGCGCCTCCGCCGCCAGCCGCGAAGCCGGCCGCGGTTCCGCAGCCGGTGTCGCGCGAGGGCAGGGTGGCCGTGGACCCCGAGCTGCTCATGCTCTTCATCGAGGAGGCGGGCGAGGAGATCGCGACGATCGGGCGCCTGTTCCCGCTCTGGGCGGAAAACGCCGCGGACCGGGAGTCCCTGACGCGCGTCCGCCGCGCCTTCCACACGCTGAAGGGCAGCGGCCGCGTCGTCGGCGCTCGCCGGATCGGCGACTTTGCCTGGGCGGTCGAGAACCTCCTGAACCGCGTCATCGACGGCACGCTCGAGCGCTCGTCCCCGATGCTCGCGACGCTTCGCGAGTCGATCGCCGCGCTGCCAGCGCTCGTCGGCGAGCTGGGCGGAACGGAACCGGAAGTCGCGGGCCTCGATGATCTCGTCGCACGGCTTGAGGCGCATGCGGCCGGCCACGCCGCGCCCGTGAAGCCGGGGGTCGCGCCACCGCCCGAGAAGACGGTCGTCATCCTGGAAAACGTGGATGTGATCGCCGAGACGAAGCGCCTCGAAGTGCTGCCCGAGCTTCCGCCGCCGGCACCGCCGCCCGCTCCGGAGCCGCCCGTCGACGACGCCTGGCGCGGCCGCCCGGTGGCCTATGCCGAGGGCGGCGACTCCTCGCTGCAGGAGATCTACCAGAAGGAAGTGCAGAGCCATCTCGAGACCATCCGCGCCTACCTGAGGCACGCCTGGCTTGCGGTCGGCACGCACACGGTGACCGAGGACCTCTACCGCGCCTGCCACACGCTGCGCGGCGCCTCGCGGACGGCCGGGATCCGCCACAGCATCCGGCTCGCGGAGCCCCTGCACAAATGGCTGCGACGCATGTTCGACCACGACGCGCCGTTCGACGAGACGGGCCTCGCCGTGCTCGCGGACAGCGTCGTCGGCTTCGAGGACATCATCGCCGCGGTGCACGAGGACACCGGGCACTTCACGAACCTCGCACGCCTCGTGCGCCGCATCGAGGAGCAGGACGCGGCGCTCGAGAAACGCCTCGCGGAAGCGCCTCCGCCGCCGACGGCGACGCAGGTGATCGAGCCCGCGCCGCAGGCACCACCGCCGCCGGTCGAGCCGCCGGCGCCGGCCGCGCCACCGCCGCTGTCGCTCGGTTCGCTGTTGCCGGTGCGCGGCGCAGCCGTCACCTCCGAGCGCGACGTTTACGGCGTGCTGCCGAAAGCGCCGCCGACATCGGGCATCGAGGGCAAGCCGCCCTACCTCGGCACCGCCGAAACGCCGGCCGCAGAAGCCGCGCATCCCGCGGCGCCACCGGTTGCAGAAACGCCGGCGCGGAGCGATGACTACGACCCGGAGGTCGCCTCGATCTTCAGCGAGGAGGCCACGGAGCTCCTCGAGGCCGCGGATGCCGCGCTCGGCGCGCTGCGCTCCGAGCGGGGCGATCGCGACAGGATCACCGAGCTGAAGCGCGTGCTGCATACGCTGAAAGGCGGCGCGCGCATGGCGGGCATCACCGCCATGGGCGACCTCAGTCATGAGCTCGAATCGTTGCTGATCCAGCTCGGCGACGATGCGACGCGGCTCGACGACCGCAGCCTCGAGGTCGCGCAGGCGAGCCTCGACGAGCTCGCGCGCATGCGCGACTACGTCGGCGCCGGCCGGCCTGTGCCGGTTGCGCGCGACCTCATCACCCGTATCCGGCTGGTGGCCAAAGGAGTGCCGCGCGAGCCCGAGCCGGTCGCGCCGCAGCCGAGCGCGCCGGTTGCCGCTGTCCCGCCGGTACCCGTCGCTCCGCCGGTGCCCGCCGCGATGCCCATGCCGGCGCCGCCGCCCGTCGCAGCCGCTGCGGAGCCGGAGCCGGCGCCGGAACCGGAAGCCGCACCCGAAGCCGGGGAGCGGCCCACGCCCGCGGGCCCGCCGACGCGCGATGCGAGCGCCGACCGCGGCGAAGTCGCGCGCGTCGACGCCGACCTCCTCGACAACATGCTGAACGTCGCGGGCGAGGTCAGCATCTATCGCGCGCGGCTCGAGCAGCAGGTGTCGTCGATCGACTTCAACCTCGCCGAGCTCGGCCGCGTCGTGCAGCGGCTCAAGGACCAGCTGCGCAAGCTCGAGATCGAGACCGAGGCGCAGATCCTGCACCGGCACGTCGATTCCGGCGCGCGCCGCGACGACTTCGACCCGCTCGAGCTCGACCGCTACTCCGCGATCCAGCAGTACTCGCGGGCGCTGACCGAGTCGTCGTCGGACGTCGGCAGCGTTCAGGGACTGCTCGCGACGCAGCTGCGCGACGTGCAGAACCTGCTGGCACAGCAGGGGCGCATCGTCTCCGAGCTCCAGGGCGGGCTGATGCGCACGCGCATGGTCCCGTTCCAGCGCCAGGTCCAGCGCCTGATGCGCATCGCGCGCCAGGCCGCGGCGGAGACCGGGAAGAAGGTCGAGGTCCGCATCAACGGCGCCGCGGGCGAGCTCGACCGCCAGGTGCTCGAGCGAATGCTTGCGCCGTTCGAGCACATGCTGCGGAACGCGATCGTGCACGGCATCGAGGCGCCGGACGCGCGCGTCGCCGCCGGCAAGGACGGAACGGGCGTGATCGACGTCGCGCTGAAGCGCGAGGGCTCCGAGGTCGTCATCACCGTCGCCGATGACGGCGCGGGCGTGAACCTGAAGCTCGTGCGCGACCGTGCGGTCTCGCTCGGGCTCATCACGCCGAAGCAGGAGCTCTCCGACGAGCAGGCGCTGCAGCTCATCCTCGAGCCCGGTTTCTCGACCGCCGGCAAGGTCACGCAGTCCGCTGGCCGCGGCGTCGGCATGGACGTCGTGGCAACCGAGATCAAGAAGCTCGGCGGCTCGCTCTACACCGAGACCTGGGCGGGCAAGGGCACGCGCTTCACGGTGCGGCTCCCGTTCACCCTCGCGATCAGCCAGGCGCTTGTGACGCGCGTCGGCGAGGAGCTGTTCGCGCTGCCGCTGCCGACGGTGGAGGGCGTCGTGCGCGTACCGCGCTCGGAAGTGCACAAGCACCTTGCCGAGGAGGCCGCGAGCTTCGAGTATGGCGGCCACAAGTATCGCTTCCAGCACCTCGCGGGATTCGTCGGCGGCACGCCGGCCGCGGTGCCCGAGCAGGACGCCGCGGTGCCGGTGATCCTCGTGCGCGCCGGCGAGCATTCGACCGCGATCGTGACGGACGAGCTGATCGGCAGCCGCGAGATCGTCGTCAAGACGGTCGGGCCGCAGATCTCCGGCATCCGCGGCATCTCGGGCGCGACCATCCTCGGCGACGGCCGCATCTGCATCATCCTCGATGTCGGCGCGCTGGTACGCTCGGAATGGCGGCACAAGCCCGCCGCCGAGGTGCGCGCACCGATCCAGGTGGCGCCGCCGGTGGACCGTCGCATCTTCGCCCTGGTGGTCGACGATTCCATCACCGTGCGTCGCGTGACGCAGCGCCTGCTCGAGCGCAATGGCATGCGCGTGGTGACGGCGAAGGACGGACTCGAGGCGGTATCGGTCCTCCAGGACGCGGTGCCCGACGTGATCCTGCTCGACATCGAGATGCCGCGCATGGACGGCTACGAAGTCGCCTCGCACGTGCGCAATGACGTGCGGCTCAAGGACGTCCCGATCGTGATGATCACCTCGCGCGTCGGTGAGAAGCACCGCGCGCGCGCGATCGAGCTCGGCGTCAACGAATACCTCGGCAAGCCCTACCAGGAAGGCCAGCTCCTGCAGGCCATCGAGCCGCTCGTGCGGCGGGCGGCGACTTGAGCGCGGAGCAGGAGCTTTACGGGCTCCTCGTGCCGCTCCTCGACGAGCGGCTGCTCGTGCCGCGCGCCTGCGTCGCGGAGGTGACGAGCTTCCAGCCGTTGCAGGAGATGCCCGGGGCGCCGCCCTGGTACCTCGGCATCCAGGCCTGGAATGGCCGCGGCGTGCCGGTCGTCTCCTTCGAGGGCACCTGCGGCAAGCGCATCCCCGTGATCGGCGGGCGCACGCGCATCGTGATCTTCTCCTGCCTCGGCCAGAAGCTGCCGGCCGGGCACTTCGGCATCGCGACGCAGGGATTTCCGCAGCTCGTGCGCGTGAACCCGCACGTGATCGCGGCGGATAACTCGCGCGCGTTTCCCGAGCGCTCGCCGGTCCTCTGCCAGGTGCGGATGGTCAACGAGCTGCCGCTGATCCCGGACCTCGAGCGCCTCGAGGAAATGATCTCCGACGAGACGACCGTTACCGCGGCGTAGTAAAGGGGCGCGTCCCCTTTACCTGAAGTCGCCGGCAATCGCTTGCAGGACGGCGAGGGCGGCGATCGCGGCGGTTTCGCTGCGGAGCACGCGCGGGCCGAGGCGGCAGGCGCGATAGCCGGCGGCCAACGCTGAATCCCTCTCCGACTCTTCGAGCCCGCCTTCGGGACCCACCAGGAGCTCGACCGCCGTCGCGCCGCGCACTGCCACGACGAGTGCGGCATCGGCATCGGGTGACAGGAGAAGGCGCACGCCGTCCGGCCGCGGCTTTGCGAGGCGGGCTGCGAGCGACACCGGCTCGGCGACCTCCGGGACGCGCGCACGGCCGCACTGCTCGCAGGCGGCGACGGCGATGCCGCGCCAGTGCGCCGCCTTGCGCCCACTGTTCTCCGCGTCGAGCTTGACGACGCTGCGCGCGGTGGCAACCGGCGCGATCGCCGCGACGCCGAGCTCGGTCGCCTTCTGGACCACGAGGTCCATGCGCTCGGCGCGCGCAATGCCCTGCGCGAGCGTCACCGCGAGCGGCGACTCGGCGCGTGCGGCGGTGAGCCCGGTGACTGACGCTTCGACCGTGCCGCGTCCCAGCGCGCCGATACGAGCCGGGTAGTCATTCCCGTCGCCATTGAAGAGCATCACCGCATCGCCGATGCCGAGGCGCAGCACGCGCGTGACGTGCGCCGCCGCTGCGCCGCGGAGCGTGACGCGAGCGCCCTCGGCGAGGGCCGCGTTCGTGTGCACGCGGATCAGGCGCACGCCGCGTCCAGGGCGCCGCGCGCGACGCCCGCAAGCCAGTCGATCTCCTCGGGTGTGATGACGTAGGGTGGCATCAAGTAGATGACATTGCCGACGGGCCGGAGCAGCGCGCCCTGCGAAAGCGCGTACTGGTAGGCGGCGAGTCCGCGCCGCTCGCGCCAGTCGTAGCGCTCGCCGGTCGCGCGATCCTTCACGAACTCGACCGCCGCGATCATGCCGGTCTGCCGAACTTCCGCGACGTGCGGATGGTCCGCGAGCGGCGCCAGCGCCTCGCCGATGCGGCGCGCAAGGCTGCGGTTGCGGCCGATCACGTCCTCGTCGCGGAAGATGCCGAGCGTCGCGAGCCCGGCGGCACAGGCGACGGGGTTGCCCGTGTAGCTGTGCGAATGCAGGAAGGCCGTCAGCTTCAGGTAGTCGTCGTAGAACGCCTGGTAGACGGGCTCGGTCGTGACGACGACCGATAGCGGCAGGTAGCCGCCCGTGAGCCCCTTCGAGAGGCACAGGAAGTCCGGCCGGATGCTGGCCTGCCCGCACGCAAAGAGCGTGCCCGTGCGCCCGAAACCGACGGCGATCTCATCCGCGATCAGGAGGACGCCGTGGCGGTCGCAGGCGTCGCGCAGGAGCTTCAGGTAGACGGGGTGGTACATGCGCATGTTGCCCGCGCACTGCACCAGCGGCTCGACAATCACCGCCGCGATCTCGTCCGCGCGCGCGGCGAGCGTCGCCTCCATCTCCGCGAACATGCGCCGGCTGTGCGACTCCCAGCTCTCGCCTGCCTCCCGCAGGTGGCAGTCGGGTGAAGGCGCGGTGATCACATCCATCAGGAGCGGCTGGTATACCTTCTTGTAGAGCTCGACGTCGCCGACCGCGAGCGCGCCGAGCGTCTCGCCGTGGTAGCTGTTCCCGAGCGTGACGAAGCGGCGCTTGCCCGGCTTACCGAGGTTCTGCCAGTAGTGGAAGCTCATCTTGACCGCGACCTCGACCGCCGCCGAGCCATTGTCGGCCCAGAAGCAGCGCGTGAGGCCCGCGGGCACGATGCCGACGAGCGCCTCGGACAGCTCGAGGACGGGCGCGTGGGTGAAGCCGGCGAGCAGCACGTGCTCGAGGCGCTCGACCTGCGCGCGGATCGCAGCGTTGATCCGCGGGTTCGCGTGCCCGAAGAGGTTGACCCACCACGAGCTGATGCCGTCGAGGTAGCGCCGCCCGTCGAAGTCGTAGAGCCACACGCCCTCGCCGCGCTCGATCGGCACCAGCGGCAGGCGCTCATGATCCTGCATCTGCGTGCAGGGATGCCACACGACTGCGAGGTCGCGGGCGGCGATCGCCGCGTTCTTCGAGGGGCCCTTCATCGCGGCGAGTGTATGCGATTGGAAGCGGCGGATGGCGCGGGCTAAGCTCTCGCGATGCCGATTCCCCTGATCGCGATGGGCCTCGTCGCCGGCGCGCGCGCGGCCCTCTCGCCGAACTGCGACGCCCGCCCGGGCAACGTCGAGCCGGAGCTCGTCGTCGTGCACGGGATCAGCCTGCCGCCCGGCGAGTGCGGCGGCCCCTGGATCGAGCGGCTGTGCATGATCATGCTGCCGCCGGGCGAGCATCCGTACTTCGACGCCATCCAGCACCTGCGCGTCTCGACGCACGTGCTGATCCGCCGCGACGGAAGCCTCGTGCAATATGTCCCGATCGGGCTTCGCGCCTGGCACGCGGGAACCTCGGAGTGGCGCGGGCGCAGCGGCTGCAACAACTTCTCGGTCGGCGTCGAGCTCGAGGGCACGGACGACATGCCGTATGACGAGCGTCAGTACGACGCGCTCGCCGACCTCGTCGCCGGGCTGCAGCGCGCCTATCCGTCGCTCGCGGCCGGCTGGATCGCGGGCCACAGCGACATCGCGCCCGGGCGCAAGACGGACCCGGGACCGTCCTTCGACTGGAGCCGCCTCGAGCGCGCCATGCGCGAGCGTGGCGCCGAATTCCGCCGCGAGGTGCTTGCCTGAAGTGGGCGGCCCTCGCGCTCGCGCTCCTGCTCGCGGCCTGTGCGCGCGATCCGGTGCCGCCCGCGCGCGAGCGCATCGTGAGTGTCGCTCCGAACCTCACCGAGATGCTATATGCCGCCGGCGCCGCGGGCCAGGTCGTCGCCGTCAGCGCGTACAGCGACTATCCCGAGGCCGCGAAGGAGCTGCCGCAGATTGGCGACGCGTTCCGCCTCGACTTCGAGCGCATCGTCGCGCTCGCGCCGACCGTCGCGGTCGTCTGGGAGACGGGGACGCCGGCGGGCGTTGCCGAGCGCCTCGAGGCGCTCGGCATCCGCGTCGTGAACATCCCGACGCGCACGCTCGACGACATCGCGAAGGG
>DATJFN010000014.1:0-10424 GCA_035495635.1 Steroidobacteraceae bacterium
CCTCGAAGGCATCGCCGCTGCCGGCGACGAGCGGTGCCTCGGGACCGATGATCGTGAGGCCCGCGCCCTCGGCGCGCGCGAGCGCGACGAGGCCGGCGATGTCGTTCGCGGCGACGGCGGCATTGCGGCACTTCGGCTCGAGGGCCGTGCCCGCGTTTCCCGGCGCGACGACCACTTCGGCGACGCGCGGCGACTTCGCAATCTTCCACGCGAGCGCGTGTTCGCGGCCACCACCGCCGACGACGAGCACCTTCATGGATTCAATGCCGGAAGTGGCGCATGCCCGTGAAGACCATGGCGATGTCGCGCTCGTCCGCCGCGGCGATCACCTCGACGTCGCGCAGCGACCCGCCGGGCTGGATCACCGCGCGGATGCCGAGCGCGGCCGCAGCGTCGAGGCCGTCGCGGAACGGAAAGAAGGCGTCCGAAGCCATCACGCTGCCGGCGACCGCGAGGCCGGCGTCGGCCGCCTTCATCGCCGCGATGCGCGTCGAGACGACGCGGCTCGTCTGGCCGGCGCCGATGCCGACCGTCCGCGCATCCTTCGCGAACACGATCGCGTTCGACTTCACGAACTTGCACACGCGCCAGGCGAAGAGGAGGTCCGCGAGCTCGCCCGCGTCCGGCGTGCGTCGCGTGACGGCGCTCAACACCGGGGCGTCGATCCAGCCGTCGTCGCGCGACTGCGCGAGGAGCCCGCCCGCGACCGACTTGAGCTCGACGCCGGCCGGCGAAGGCCCGAGCGGGCCCGTTTCCAGCACGCGGATATTCTGCTTGCCGGCCAGCACCTCGAGCGCGAGAGGCTCGCAGGCAGGCGCCGCGATTACCTCGACGAACTGGCGCTCGACGATGGCCGCGGCAGTGACCGCGTCCAGGGCGCGGTTGAAGGCGATGATGCCGCCGAACGCGGAGGTCGTGTCCGGCTCCCAGGCGCGGAGATACGCGTCGTGCAGGCTCGCGGCGACGGCGATGCCGCAGGGATTGGCGTGCTTCACGATCACGCAGGCGGGCGCGTCGAACTGCCGCACGCATTCGATCGCAGTGTCCGTGTCGGCGATGTTGTTGTAAGAGAGCTCCTTGCCCTGGCGCTGGCGCGCCGAGCTGACCGACGCTCCTCCGGCGAGCGGGTCGGCGTAGAAGGCCGCCGTCTGGTGCGGGTTCTCGCCGTAGCGAAGCTCCTGCTTCTTGCGGAATCCCGCGGCGAAAGCCTCGGGCCAGGAAGCGTCGCCTTGCTGGCGGCGCAGCCAGCCGGAGACCAGCGCGTCGTACAGCGCGGTATGGCCGAAGGCCTTGGCCGCGAGACGGCGCCGCGTCGACTCGCCGACGCCGCCCTCGCGCAGTTCCGCGAGCGCGGCTTCGTAGTCCGCGGGATCGACCAGCACCGCGACGCGCGCGTGGTTCTTGGCGCCGGCCCGGATCATCGCGGGCCCGCCGACGTCGATATTCTCGATCGCATCCTCGTAGCGGCAATCGGGGCGCGCGATCGTCTCGGCGAACGGATACAGGTTGATGACGAGCACGTCGATCGGCGAGATGCCTTCGGCGCGCATCACGGCGTCGTCGATGCCGGCGCGACCGAGGAGGCCGCCATGCACTTTCGGGTGCAGCGTCTTGACGCGCCCGTCCATGATCTCGGGAAATCCGGTGAGCGAGGCGACTTCGGTGACGGGGAGGCCCGAGGCGGCGATCGCGCGCGCCGTCCCGCCCGTCGAGATCAGCTCGAAGCCGAGCGCGGCGAGCTCGCGCGCGAGCTCGACGATGCCGGTCTTGTCCGAAACGGAGAGCAGCGCCCGCCGGGCGTCCGGCCTCGGCATCTCGTCAGGAGGCCAGTCCGTATTCGCGCAATTTCTTGCGCAGGGTGCCCCGATTGATGCCGAGGATCGTCGCCGCGCGGCTCTGGTTGCCGTCGGCGTAGTCCATGACCGCCTGGAACAGCGGCAGTTCGACCTCGCGCATCACGAGGTCGTAGAGCCGCCCCGGCCGGTGGCCGTTCAGGCTGTCGAAGTAGGTGCTGAGCGCCTGCTCAGTGTGGTCCCGCAGCGGAATTTCGCGGGAATGCCCGTTGATGGGACGGTAAAGGTGCGGGCGACGCGCCACGTGCGCCCTGTGCTTCGCAGTCATGTCCAACTGGTCCCCGATTTCCGCCGTCGTCTTTGTCCGTCAGGCTGCCCGTGCCACTCGGCCGATCAGCCCTGACAGGAATCCGCTCGTGAGCGACATCTGCTCCTTCGCGCATTCGGTCGTCAACAGCACTTCCGGCAAATGCCCGACCTCCGGGTGGAAGCGGCAATACCAGCCGAGATGCTTGCGCGCCACGCGAACGCCTTTCGCTTCGCCGTAGAACGAGTAAAGGGCCGCGAGGTGCGAAAGCATGATAGCACGGACTTCCTCGAGCGAAGGCGGCATCGCGACGCGTCCAGCGAGTCCCGCGGAGAGCTCGCGGAAGATCCAGGGCCGTCCTTGCGCCGCGCGACCGACCATCACGCCGTCGGCTCCGCTTTGTTCCAGCGCCTTCAAGGCCTTGGCGGAACAATCGACGTCGCCGTTCACGAACACGGGGATGCGCACCGCGCGCTTGACGGCAGCGACCGTCTCATACTCCGCCTCGCCCGCGAAGAAATCGGCGCGCGTGCGGCCGTGCACCGCGAGGGCGGCGACGCCCGCTTCCTCGGCCATGCGCGCGATCGTGACCGCGTTCCGGTTCTCTCGATCCCATCCCGTCCTCATCTTGAGCGTGACGGGAACGCCCGCTGCCGCGATCACCGCACCGAGGATCTGGCCGACGAGCGGCTCGTCGCGCATGAGTGCCGAGCCCGCGGCACGGTTGCAAACCTTCTTGGCGGGGCAACCGAAATTGATGTCGATGACCTGGGCGCCGAGCTCGACGTTCATGCGCGCCGCATCGGCCAACATTCCCGCGTCGTAGCCGGCGATCTGGACGACGCGGGGCTCCGGCTCGTCACGATGATCCATCCGCAGGCGCGACTTGGACGTATTCCAAAGCCGCACGTCGGAAGTGACCATCTCGGAGGCGGCGATCCCTGCGCCCATCCGTCGGCACAGCTTGCGAAAGGGCAGGTCGGTCACGCCGGCCATCGGCGCGAGCGCGAGCGGCGCGGCGAGCTCGTAGGGGCCGACCTTCATTGGCTCGCGGTCTTGACCGGGTTGGCGCAGCGCACGCCGCCTGCAGCGGGCAGGCAGATATCGAGCTCGAAGCCCACGGCCTCGGTGCCCGGGTCGACGATGCGGATCAGGGCATCGGCGCGCTCCCCCGGTCCCAGGAGATCGGGAGCCCCCGTTCCCGGAAGGTAGTCGGCGGGCCCGATGTCGCGCTCGCCGAGCGTACTGCCGTAACGATCCTGGAGCGTCAGCCGCAGGAGCGGGAACGGCTGCGCATAGCTGGCGCGGTTGATGATGCTGGCGCGGAGCATCAGGCGGTTGGCTTCGCGCGGGTCGCTGGCTGCACCCCACTGGCGCAGCTCGTAGGCGGACAGGTCAGTCGGCGCGAGCGGCGTGAGCCCAAGGAAGGAGTAGGCGCCGGCAATGATCGGCCCGAGGGTCTCGCTGCGCACGAGCGTGTAGCGTTCGCTGTGGACGACTTGCGCGGCGAGGAGGAGCGCGAGGAGGCCGATGGCGGCGACCCACGGCCAGCGCTGCGCGAGCAGGCCCGGCGAGTCCACTTCGACCGGCTCGAACTCGCGAGCCGCCGCCGCACGGGCTTCCGCTTCGACGGCGAGGCGCTTTCGCATCTCATCCGGGATCAGGATTCGCGGCGCGGTCGGCGAGCTTGTGGCGGCGACCGGCGCTGCCGGCTTCCGTGGCGGCTGAGGCGAAGGTGTCGGAACTGGCTCAGGCGGCGTCTCGAGCACGATCGACTCACCCGCTTCTTCAGCCGCTTCCAGCGGTTCGTCGCGCTCATCGAGCACCAGGATCGGATGCTCGTCCGTGCTGTCGAGGTCATCGTTCGGATCTGGCTCCAAATTGGCGCGGATCGGCGCGGCTGTCGCGGACGTCGGGGCAGCCGCGACCGTCGCGGGGTCAAACTGCGTGATGGCGGGATTCTCGACCACGAAGAACTGGTCGAGATCAGCGGCGCTGCCGTGAAACTCCATCGCGCGCGCCTCGTCGTCGGCGGGCTCGGCGGGTTCGACGGCGGGCTCCGGCGCGTCCGCGACGAAGGCGAGCTCGACCGGTGCGGACAGCTCGATGTTCTCGCCGCCCGGCAGCTCCTCGACCGTCATCGAGTCGTCGGGTGAAGCTTCCTCGGTGGCCGGCGCCGGCTTGAACGCCAGCTCGCTGAGGTTCTCGAGCGCATTGAACGTCGTCGAGCAGACGCCGCAGCGCACATCGCCCTGCGCCATGCGCAGCGCCTCGGCGGTGACGCGAAAGACCGTCGCACAATCAGGGCATTGGGTATACATGCCTACTCCGCGCGACGCCGGCCCGCGAGCAGCGTCCAGCCCTCGCGCTCCGCCGCCGGGCCGATATCAAACCATGGCCGATACGCCCGCGCTACTTCGTCAGCCTGCCGCTCGAGCATGCCCGCGAGCAAGATGCGCCCGTCGGCGCGCGCCCGCGGAGCCAGGCCCGGCGCGAGGCCGATGAGCGGGCCTGAGAGGATGTTGGCGACGACGATGTCGAATGCGCCCGTGACATCGCCGGCGAGGCGCTCGACCCCGATTCGCTCCGACAGTCCGTTCTTGGCCGCATTTTCGCGCGTCGCGATGAGCGCCTGCGGGTCGATGTCGAATGCGGTGGCGCTCGCGGCGCCGAGCTTCAGGGCGGCGAGGGCGAGGATCCCGGACCCGCAGCCGAAATCGAGTACACGCTCGCCGCCGGCAATCGCACTGTCGAGCCATTCGAGGCACAGCGCCGTGGTCGGGTGCGTGCCGGTTCCGAAGGCGAGCCCCGGGTCGAGCTCGAGGACGACGGGTGCGCGTCCGTCCGGTCGCTGACCGGCGGGACAGACCCAGAGTCGCCGCCCGAATCGCATCGGGCGGAAGTCCTTGATCCATTCGCGCTCCCAGGCACGGTCCTCGACGTGCTCGATGCCGATCGCGGAACGCGTGACGCCGAGAGCCCCGGCCAGCGCCGACGCCAGCTCGTACGGGTTCGCTGCGACGTCGAACAACGCTCTGAGGCGCACGGCCTTCCACACCGGCATTTCGCCGGGGACAGGCTCGAGCAGGGGCTCGTCGCCCGCGTCGGCAAGCGAGATCGCAATCGCGCCGAGCCGGGTGCAGGCCTCCTCGGCGCGCTCGAGCTGATCGCCAGCAAGCTCCAAGACGAGCTGGTGCTGGGGCATGGGCGGCGCCGGCGGCCTACTTGAGGCCGAGCCGACGCTCGAGGTAATGGATGTCGAGGCCGCCCTGGCGGAAAGCCGAGTGCCCGAAGATTTCCTGATGCAGCGGCGCGTTCGTCTTGATGCCTTCCACGACCATCTCGGAGAGCGCATTCCGCATCCGTGCGATCGCGGTCTCGCGGTTCTCGCCGTAGGAAATCAGCTTGGCGATCAGCGAGTCGTAGTACGGCGGCACGTTGTAGCCCGAGTACAGATGGCTGTCCACGCGCACGCCGGGCCCGCCGGGCGCATGCCAGAGCCGCACCGGGCCCGGCGACGGCGCGAACGTTTTCGGGTCCTCGGCGTTGATGCGGCATTCCATCGACCAGCCTCGCAGCACGATGTCGTCCTGCTTGAAGGGCAGCGGCTCGCCAGCCGCGATCCGCAGCTGCATCTTGACGATGTCGATGCCGGTCACGAGCTCGGTCACCGGATGCTCGACCTGCACCCGCGTGTTCATCTCGATGAAGTAGAACTTGCCGTCCTCGTACAGGAACTCGAGCGTTCCCGCGCCGCGGTAGCCGACCGCCGCACAGGCAGCGACGAGGCTCTCGGTCATCTCGACGCGCTGCTTCGCGGTGATGCCGGGCGCCGGTGACTCCTCGATGATCTTCTGGCGACGGCGTTGCAGCGAGCAGTCGCGCTCGCCGAGGCAGACGACGCTGCCGTAGCTGTCGCCCAGCACCTGGAATTCGATGTGCCGTGGCTTCTCGAGGAATTTCTCCATGTAAACCATGTCGTTGCCGAACGCGGCGAGCGCCTCGGTCTTGGCGACGTTGATCGCGTTCACGAGCGTCGCATCGCTGTGCACGACGCGCATGCCGCGCCCGCCGCCGCCCCCGGAGGCCTTGATGATCACCGGGTAGCCGATCGCTCGGGCCATGCGGAAGCATTCTTCCTGGTCCTCGGGCAGCGGCCCATCCGAGCCCGGGACGCAGGGCACGCCGTGCTCCTTCATCACCCGGATCGCCGAGACCTTGTCCCCCATCTGGCGGATGGTGTCGCTCTTCGGGCCGATGAAGACGAAGCCGCTGTTCTCGACGCGCTCCGCGAAGTCGGCGTTCTCGGAAAGGAACCCATAGCCCGGGTGGATGCCGACCGCGTCGGTCACCTCCGCGGCGCTGATGATCGCCGGCATGTTGAGGTAACTTTCGCGCGAGCTGGGCGGGCCGATGCAGACGGTTTCGTCCGCGAGCAGCACGTGCTTCAGGTTCTGGTCGGCCGTCGAGTGCACGGCGACCGTCTTGATGCCGAGCTCACGGCAGGCACGAAGGATGCGAAGCGCGATCTCGCCGCGGTTGGCGATGACGACCTTGTCGAGCATCGCGGATTACTCGATGGCGAAGAGGGGCTGGCCGAACTCAACCGGCTCGCCGTTCTTGGCGAGCACTGCGGCGACCCGGCCGGCGCGCTCGCTCTCGATCTGGTTCATCATCTTCATCGCCTCGATGATGCAGAGCACCTGGCCAACCCGGACCTCCTGGCCGATCTCGACGAAGGGCTTCGCGCCCGGCGCCGGCGAGGCGAAGAACGTGCCGACCATCGGCGCGGTCACCATGTTCTCGTTGCGCGGCGCCGGGGCGGGCTCGGCCACTGCCGGAGCGGCAGCGGGCGGAGCCGTGGGCGCGGCCGCGACGGGCGCGTGCATCGGAATCGTCTGAGTGACGGCCGGCGCACCCTGCATGACGCGCGCGATGCGGACCGATTCCTCGCCCTCGGTGATCTCAATCTCGGCGAGACCCGACTCCTCGAGCAGCTCAATGAGTTTCTTGATCTTGCGGATGTCCATACCTATCCCTTTGAAGCCGGATCGAGACGGTCGAGCGCGGCCTGGAGCGCGAGCTCGTAGCCCTGCGCCCCGAGGCCGACAATGCTTCCCGCCGCGATGTCCGAAAAATAAGAGTGCCTGCGGAACGGCTCGCGCGCGTGCACGTTCGACAGGTGCACCTCGATGAACGGCACGGAGACCGCGAGGAGGGCATCGCGCAGCGCAATGCTCGTGTGCGTGAAGGCGCCGGGGTTGACGATCGCGTAGTTGACCGGCGTGGCGGCGAGCGCCTGGACGCGGTCAACGAGCTCGTGCTCGGCGTTGCTCTGAAAACAATCCAGTTCTGCGCCCCGCTTCGCGGCGAGGGCCTTCAGGCGCTCCTCGATGGCCGCGAGCGTCACGTCGCCGTACCAGCCGGGCTCCCGGCGGCCGAGCAGGTTCAGGTTGGGCCCATTGATGAGCAGGATCCGAGGCATTGGCCGGCGTTTCCTCTGTATCCCCGTCAGAGGCCGGGCCATTCAACAGGACGTCCGGCAATTTGTCCAGAAAAAGCATCAAACTGGCGCCGAACGGCGCCGATCTGCGGGCAATCAGCCGACTTTGGGGACTTCGGCCCGGATCCGGGCCTGCGCGGCCTTCAAGTCGATCTGGCCGGCATCGAGCGAGCGGACGACGGACAGAATGACGTCAGCCTGCTGCCTGTGCAACTCGCCGACGTGGAGGGTGACGATTCGTCCCGACCCATCGACGAACGCGGTGAACGGCAGGCCGATCGACTCCATGCCGAAGGCACGGGCGGCATCGAGCCCATCCTGTTCGCCGATCAGGACCGGATAGTTGATCGGCGTTGATTTGAGAAAGTCGAGTACGTCCTCGCGGAAATCGATCGCGATCCCGATCATCGCGAACTCATCGAAAGCAGGGTCGGCAACCAGCGCATTCAGCATCGGGATCTCACGGCGGCACGGCCCGCACCAAGTGGCCCAGAAGTTGATCACCTGGGGCTTTCCGTTCCATTCGGAGAGGCTCCGCAATTTGCCGTCGCGGTCCGCGAGCGTCACCTCGGGTCGGCGATCAGGTACGACGGCCGGCGCTATCGCGGTCGCCGCAGCAGCAGGGGCCTCTGCGTGCCCGGTCCATGCCCGGCCCGCGAAGTAGGCGGCAACGCCGGCCACGGCCGCCAGCAGGAATGCGAGTGCGTAGCGGCCCGCGCGGGTCATCGTCAGCACTCGCTCTCGAAGCGAGCGAGGTGCGAGCTGAAGTCTTCCGCCTTGACGAATCCGACCAGCCGGAAGGCGCGGCACTCGCGTCCCTCCGCGCTGAAAAACGCCGTGGTCGGTGGGCCGTAGATCCCGAAGCGGCGGAACAGCGCCTGGTCGGCCTCGCTGTTGGCCGTGACATCGGCCTTCAGCAGCACGTAGTTCGCGAGCGCCTGGCGGACGGCCGGGACGGAGAACGTGTATTTCTCCATCTCCTTGCAGGAGACGCACCAGTCCGCGTAGAAGTCGAGCAAGACGGGCTTGCCGGCCGCTTTCGCGGCCTCGAGCTCGCGGTCAAGGTCTTCGACCGATGCGATCTTGCGGAACGGCAGTAATTCCGCAGAAGCGGATGTGCCGCTGGCGACGCCCGGGATCGACGCGCCACGCAGCGGCTGCAGCGGATCCTGGCCGCCGGCCGCGGCCCCGATCATCATGAGGACGCCCCAGACGATCGACGCCAGGCCGAGGCCGCGCCCCACGATGGGCCAGGCATGGCCGTCCGGACTAAGACGGCCGAAGCCGCCGAAATAATAGCCAGCGACGATCGCGAGAAGCGCCCAGAGCGCCAGCGTGACCGAGCCTGGGAGCACGCGTGAAAGCATCCATACCGCGACGGCCAGGAACAGGACGCCAAACAGCGCCTTCACGGTTGTCATCCAGGCGCCGGCATGCGGGAGGAAACGCCCTTCCGCGATGCCGACGAGCAGAAGCGGCGCGCCCATGCCGATCGCCATCGCAAACAGGGCGAGCGCGCCCCGTGACACGTCCCCGCTTTGGCTGATGAATGCCAAAGCGCCGACGAGCGCGGGCGCAACGCAGGCCGTCACGACAAGGGCGGACAGCGCACCCATGATGGCCGTGCCGACGTAAGTTCCCGACCGCTGCCGGCCAGACATCGCGGCGAGCCGCGTTTCGACCGCGGCCGGAATCTTGAGGTCGTAGAGCCCGAACATGGCCAGTGCGAGCACGACGAATAGTGCAGCAAAAGAAATGATGATCCAGGGCCGCTGGAAGAACGCTTGCGCCTGCTTGCCGGCGGCTGCGAAGACGGCACCGACGAGGGCGTATGTCAGCGCCATGCCGAGCACGTAAGTGAGCGACAGGAAAAACGAGCGCTTGGGGGTCGCGGTGACCCCCTGGGTCGCGATGATTCCCGACAGAATCGGGATCATCGGCAGTACGCAGGGCGTAAAAGCGAGCAGGAGGCCGATGCCGAAGAACGTTGCCATGACGGCGAAAAGGTTGCCGCCGGCAATGAGGCTCGACAGCCGATCCTGCTCCGAGACCATCGGCGCGGTCCCGCCGGAAGCTGCGGATGCACGCTTGGCAAGCGTGCCCGGCGGCGGCATGTCGATCGCGACCGTCTTGGTGACCGGCGGGTAACAGAGGCCGGCGTCGGCACAGCCCTGATAGCTCACCTGGATCTCGAAGGACGAAGCGTCGCCCGAGCGTGACACGGGCACCGTCGCGCTCAGCACGTCGTAGTAAACCTCGACGTCGCCGAAGAACTCGTCATGGTGCTTCTTGCCGTCGGGCATGGCGACCGCACCGAGCGTGAAGCCGGGCGTTGCGGTCTTCACCGACACGCGGTGGCGATAGAGGTAGTAGCCCGGCGCGATCTGCCAGTCGAGCAGTACGCGATCACCGCCGTCGGCGATGGCGGAGAACATGAAGGCCTGGTCTACGGGCAGGAACTGGTCTTCGTTGGAGGCTGGGCCGAGCAGCCCCTGGCTCGCGGCCATACCCGAGACGGCGAGCCCGAGGAGGAGGAAGAGCGTCCTGAATTTCTTCATGGCGGGCGAGAGGTTAGCGGCCTCGCCGGCGCTTGTCGCGACGGCTTGCCCGTTTTCGGGCGGGGGTCGCTGTTTTGGCGCGGCCTGAGGCGCTTTACCACCTTATAAATCAATTAGTTGAGAAACTTTATCACTCGGGGCCCGGGAGTGCTTGAAATTGGGTTGGCGATCCCTATCATTAGCACCCGATCGGCCTGAGTGCTAACGAATCCCCAAGGAGTGTTGAACCATGAAGATCCGTCCGCTTCATGATCGCGTGATCG
>DATJFN010000015.1:0-6115 GCA_035495635.1 Steroidobacteraceae bacterium
TGATACCGGCGGAGCTCCTGGAAGACGATGAGGGCGTACCGCAGGAAGCCGCGGCGCGAGCGGTGAAGCGACGCGAAGCGCGCGGCCACGTGCGCGTCGAAGCCGAGACCCGCGAGGTTCACGAACAGCCGGCCGTTGAGCTCGCCGACGTCGATCACACGGTCGGTGCCCGAGAGGAGCCGCCGGATCGCGGCACGCGGATCGGCCGGGAGATCGAAGTGCCGCGCGAGCCCGTTGCCCGACCCCGCGGGGATCACGCCGAGCGGGACCGGGCCGAACGCCAGCGCTGTCGCCACTTCGTTCACGGTGCCGTCGCCGCCCCAGGCGACGACGAGGCGCGCGCCGCGCTCGACGGCGCCCGCTGCCAGCTCGCGCGCGTGGCCCGCGTGTGCGGTGATCAGGATCTCCGGGTCGGCGCCCGCCGCCAGCAGCAGGTCGGAGGCGTGCTCTGCGCGGCGGCGCGTGCGCTCGAGACTGTTGCGCACGCCGGCGATGGGATTGAGGATGATCGCGACACGCACGCCCGGGACAATCTCAGGGCGCCATCCGCCGCAGCATCCGCGGCGGGGCGAACCACACCAGAGTGCCCGGCCCACCGGGGGGCATGCCGTCGACGTCGATCCGGCAGACGGCTCCCTTGCGGAATTCCAGCGGCCGCTTCAGGCCGAGCAGCCGGGCTGCGAGGTGGCCGATATCGGGCTCGTGCCCGACGAGCGCGATGCGCGGGCGCTTGGCGACGCGCCCCACTTCCGCGACGACGGCGGCGTGGCCGGCGCCCGGCGCGAGCGAATCGATCGCCTGCGTGCGCGGCCGGCCAGGCAGGCCGGAGGCGAGCAGCTCCGCCGTCTGACGGCAACGCACGAGCGGGCTGGTCAGGATCAGATCGATCTCGACTCCGAAGGCGGCCATGCCGGCCACAGCCTTGCGAAACTTCTCCGCACCGTCGGGCGTCAGCGGGCGCATCCCATCGTCCGGCCAGTCCGCGCCGCGTTGAGCAGCGGGGGCGTGGCGCACGAGGTACAGCTCGAGATCGCGGGCAACGGTCATGCGTGGCGGGGAGCGGTCCTGGCCTGGCTGACTCCCGATGCGAGCTCGCTGGTGAGTGTCACCAGCGGCGCTCTCCGCTCGACGAAGGTCGCGTGCAGCATGCGGCACCGGTCCTCGAGGTACACGAGCAGATCCGACAGCGCGCCGAGGTCCTCGTCCTCCACAGGCAGGCGCGCCTGAAGCCGCGCGACCTGCGCGGCGAAGATCTGGAGGTCGTGCAGGCGGCCGAGCAGGTCCTGGTATTTCCGGAGCCGGGTGACGGCCGCGGCTGCGCCCGTGACGCGGGCGGTGCGCGCGACCTCGAGCGCGTACCGAAGCTTCTTGGCCGCGATGCGCACGTCGTGCAGCGCCTCGGGCGCGTAGAGCCCGCCGGCCGATTCGGCAGCGGCGCGAACGGCCTCCGCGCGAGCCGCCACGCGCGAGACGAGCCTGGCGCGATCGAGCCCGGCTGCGGCCGCGACGCCATGGGCGCGTGCGTGGCGGAGATGGCGGTCGATGCGGCCGGCCACCGCCTTGATGTCGAGATCATCGAGGTGCCTGCCCAGCCGCTCGCGCCGCGACGCACCAACCTCGGTCAGCCGGAGCCTGACGCGATCGCAGGCGAGGCTCAAGTGGTGGCGCTCGTGAGCGATCTGCCCGACCAGTGCCAGGCCCACGTCGACCTCGCGGACAGGACCGAGCCGGCGGGTGATGCGCTTGAGCACCCGGCGCAGCTTGCGTCCCTCCCGCGGATGATTGTCGAGCAACCGCAGGGCTTCGCGCAGACGACGAGTCGCCACACGGACGGCGTGCACCGCGTCCGCGTCGCCATTCAGCGCCCGGTTCCAGCGCTGCGCGAGGACACGGAGGGCAACTTCCGGTGTGGCGATGGTCTGCGGCATGGAATCTTCGTGGTAGGATGCCAATCCTAGCACACCCCTTTCCGTCATCCCTCACGCCATGCGTCTGGCTGCAATCGACATCGGCACCAACTCGGTCCACATGATCGTGGTGAACGTCAGGCCGGATTTCTCCTTTGAGATCGTCGACCAGGAGAAGGAAATGGTCCGCCTGGGAGCGGGAGGGCTCGACGGGCGCAACCTCACCGAGACGGCGATGGATGCGGCGCTGCAGGCGCTGAAGAAATTCCACCGGCTCGCCCAGTCGCACCAGGTCGACGAGATCATGGCGGCGGCCACCAGCGCGACGCGGGAAGCCGAAAACGGCCCGGCGTTCCTGGCGGCGATCCAGGCCCAGACCGGCATCCGGCCGCGCGTGATCTCCGGCACGGAGGAAGCCCGGCTGATCCACATGGCCGCCGTCTACGGCGTGGACATCAAGCGCGGCAAGGCGGTGGTCATCGACATCGGCGGCGGCAGCGTCGAGGTCACCGTCGGCAACGAGCGGCCGCAGTTGGCGCGCAGCTTCAAGACCGGCGTCATCCGTATGACGGAGCGCTTCGTGAAGACGGATCCGCTGGCCGAGCGCGACGAACGGAAGCTCGTGCGGTTCCTGCAGAGCGAGATCTCGAGCTTCGCCAAGCAGGTCGTGCAGGCCGGGTTCGAGCGGGTGATCGGAACGTCGGGCACGATCCTCAGCCTGGGCACGATGGCCGCGTACGAAATGGATGGCGCTGAGCCGGATGAGCTGCGGAACCGTCGCATCCCTTCCAAGCAGATTCGCAAACTGCGTGAGAAGCTGACGTCGCTTTCGCTTGCCGAGCGGCTGCGCATTCCGGGCATGGAGCCTCGGCGCGGCGACCTGGCGGTGGCAGGCAGCGTCATTCTGGACACTATCCTGCGCGAGCTGGACGCTGAGGACATCACGCTCTGCGACCTGGCGTTGCGCGAAGGGCTGGTGCTCGACTACATCCACCAGCACCGCACCGAGATCGCGCGGGCCGATCGCTATCCCGACGTCCGCCGCCGCAGCGTCGTCGAGCTCGGCGAACGCTGCAACTACTTCGCGCAGCACGCGGCGCAGGTGTCGCGCCTCGCGGTGTCGATGTTCGACCAGACCCGCGGCGTGCACGGGCTGAAGGACAGGGAGCGCGAGTGGCTGGAATACGCGGCGCTGCTGCATGACGTCGGCGTCCACATCAGCTACGACAAGCACCATCGCCACTCGTACTACCTGATCAAGCACGGCGACCTGCGCGGCTTCGACCCGCAGGAGATCGAGGTCATTGGCCTCATTGCCCGCTACCACCGCCGCGCGTCGCCGAAGAAGGGACACCCGGGCTACGGCGAGCTGCCGTCGGATCTCCGCAAGGCCGTGAAGGTCCTGTCGTCGATCGTGCGGCTGGCCGAAGGTCTCGATCGCAGCCACGT
This sequence comes from Steroidobacteraceae bacterium, assembly GCA_035495635.1. Lineage (GTDB taxonomy): Bacteria > Pseudomonadota > Gammaproteobacteria > Steroidobacterales > Steroidobacteraceae > SCUD01. The sequence goes on from DATJFN010000015.1 coordinate 3,357, forward strand.
GCAGGTCCTCGATTCGATCACCCTCGCCAACCGCGGCGACGACTACCTGATGCAGTTACGCACGAACGGCGACGCGGAGCTCGAGCTCTGGGCCGCCGGCCGGCACGTCGAGCCGTTGGAGGACACGCTCGGCAAGCCCGTGCGCTTCGAAGTCGCCCCCGCTCCTGCGCGAGCCAAGCGAACGCCTGTCCGGGCAAGCGCCCCCGCAAAAACCGCGTCTGCCGGTTAGGCGCCCTCGTGCGAGCGGAGCGAGCATGCTTCCGCGCGAAGCGCGACGCCCGTGAGCAGCACGCCCTCCGCGTGCGTGACGCGAGCGCGCGCTAATCCAGTCTGGGTTGGAAGTTTTCGAGAATCGATCCGCCGACGAACTCGCGAAGGATCGAGTTGTCGGGCACGGCATCGCTTGGCACCGGCCGGAACCACTGCAGAAACGAGAGCAGCCGGTTCGCCTCGCCGTAGACGGCGCTGTCGGGCCGGACCTGCAGCAGCAACGGCTCCGCGAGCGGCCGCAGCACGGACAGCTCGTGCGCCAGGGACGAGTTGAAGATCGCGTCGCTGTTCTCGGTGAACGGGAAGATGTGCAGCCGCTCCCCGCGCTGCACCGAGTCCCAGCGCCGCAGCGTCTCGGCCGCCGAGTACCCGCGAGTGGCGGCATCCCGCACGATTCGCCGCAACAGCCGCGTGTCGGAGATCGAAACGCGGTTGTGGCGATCGAGGTTGAGCTGCGTGATCGCCGACACGTAGATCCGGTACACGGAGCTCGCCGGCACGTCGGGGAGGAGCTTCGGGTTCAGCCCGTGGATGCCTTCGAGCAGGATGATGTCGCGCGGTTCCAATGTCACGCTGGCGGCCTCGGCGCGGGTGCCCGTGAGGAACGAGTACCTCGGGAGCGTCGTGGCCTGCCCCGCCATCAGCGCGAGCAGCTGCTGGTTGATCAGCGCGACGTCCAGCGCCTCGAGCGCTTCGAAGTCGAGCTCACCTCGCTCGTCCCGCGGCGTCTGGTCGCGATCGAGGAAGTAGTCGTCGAGCGCGATCGCGAAGGGACGGCGCCCGCTCGCCAGGAGCTGCACGGCCAGCCGCTTCGAGAACGTCGTCTTGCCGGACGATGAGGGCCCTGCGATCAGGACGACGCGAACTTCCTCCTGCCGGGCGAGGATGTCACCCGCGATGCGGGCGATGCGGGCTTCGTGCAGCGCTTCGGCGACCAGGGACACTTCCTGCAGGCGCCCGTCGAGGATCGCGTCGTTCAGCGCCCCTGCGCCGCGGATGTGCAGCCGGTCGAGCCACTCCCCCGCTTCAGCAAACGCGGCGAACAGCCTCGGATACGGTTCGAACGGCGTGAGCCGAGTCGGGCTGCTCTGATGCGGGTACTGCAACACAAAACCCGGCGAGTGGCCGTGAAGCGCAAACAACGTGAGCCGGCCCGCAGATGGGAGCATGTAGCCCTGGAAGTACTCGCGGCGGCCGGCCAGCTCGTAGAGAACGAGCGACTCCTGCGCGCGATGCGCGAGCAGGCGCATCTTGTCGGTCTCACCGCGCGCCTCGAAGATGGCGCTCGCCTCTCCCCGCGTCACTTTCGTCTTGATGATCGGCGCATCGGCCTGCACGAGCTCGCGCATGCGCTGTTCGATGCGCGTCAGCTCGTCGCGCGAGAAGTTGGCGCGGCCACGCACGCGGCAGAAGTACGCGCCGAGCGTCGGCGCGGAGTGCTCGATGAAGACGCTCGCGTCCGGAAACAGGTCCGCTGCGGCTGTGACCAGCAGCAGGGCAAGCGAGCGGCGATAGATGCGGGTGCCGTCGCCGTCAGCGAGCGTGATCGGCGTGAGATCCGCGTCCCTCTCGATCGGCGTCTGGAGCTCGCGCAGGCGTCCGGCGAGGACGGCCGCGACGGCGTCGTGATGGCCGGCGGCGGTGAGGATGTCGCCGACCGGAGCGCCGGGCGGTGCGTCGAAGAGCCGCCCGTCCGGAAGCCGAGCCTGGACCGTGTGGCGGGGCACGCCGGGCCGGATGCCCGGTGCGCGCGATGAGTCGTCGCGAGACACCGGGCGATCTTACCGGACTTCGGGCTGCGGACTACGGGGTGCAGCACCTTGCGCACCTTGCGCACCTTGCGCACCCTACGCACCTTGCGCACCCCGCGCACCCCGCGCACCTGTGCCTAGCTTTTCATTGCGGCGATCTTCGCAGCCTTCGCGTGGATGAACGAGAAGTTCAGCTCGGGAAGAGGATTGAAATGCGCCGCGACGCCGCAATGCTCCGCGGCCTTCGCCATGTCGCCCTTTCCCTGATAGGCCAGGCACATGCGGTAGTGGTTGTAGGCGTTCTGCTGGCTCGCCTGCTCGAGTTCGGCGATGGCCGTGTCCCAGTTCTTTTCCTGGAGCGCGATCATGCCTGCCAGTTCATGCGCCTGCTTGACCTGAAAGTTGTTGCCGGACGAAAGCGCGGTCTTCGAGTATTCGGCCACCTCCGCCTTCGCGGCGGTCACGTCCTTGAGCGCCAGCGCGGCACGCGCGCTGCCGCTGTGATGGAACAGGGCGATGTTGGCTTTGATCGCATCCGGCAGCGTCGAGGACTGGGCGAGCTTCAAGGCCTTGTCGAGCGCGGCCTGCGCGTCAGCTGCCTTCCCCATCTCGGTGAGCACCGCGGCCCGCGTCTGCAGGTCGCCGACCATCCCCAGCGTGTCGCCGCTCTTCTCGCCGATCGCGTACTGCTTGTCCAGGCTCGCGAGAGCCTCGTCCATCTTGCCGGTGTACACCGCG
>DATJFN010000016.1:0-21794 GCA_035495635.1 Steroidobacteraceae bacterium
ATCGCGCGCGGCGCCTCATGATGCAGCATGTGCCCGGCCCCGGCCACTTTCTCGATGGCGAGGTGACGGACGCTTGACCGGAAGGACTCCGGGCCACCCTCGGGCACGAGTCGCGCGACCAGGTCCGACTCCGTGCCGATGTCGAGTAGCACGCGCGCCTCGATGGCACGCCAGCAAGCCTCCATCTCCTCGCGCCGGTACAGGTAGGGGTTCGTGCGGCGGTGCGCGGGATCCATGCGAAGCCGCGCGCCGCCCTCGGGCCGCGGCGCGCTCCAGCAGGCCGCAATGAACCCGGCCTGGTCCGGCGAGAGCCGGGGGTTGCGCTTCGCGACGCGCGCAGCGAGCTCGCCAAGGCTCGCATAGTCGGCAGGCTCCTGCGGCGCGCGCAGCTCATCGAGCCACTGGCCGATCCGGGTGGGAGCCTGCGAGGGATGCGTGCGCGGCAGGCCGAAGCCCTCGAGGTTCACGAGCGCGCGCACGCGCGCGGGGCGCGCGCCGGCGTAGATCATCGCGACGTTCGCGCCCATGCTGTGCGCGGCGATGCGCGCGGGCCCGCGCGGACAGAGCGCGTCGATGATCTCCTCCAGGTCCGCGTAGTAGTCCGGGAACCAGTAGCCGCCGGGGCTGCGCGCGCTCTCCCCGAACCCGCGCCAGTCGAACGCCGCGAGCGGCAGCTCCGCGTCGATCTCGTCGGCGACGAACTGGAAGGTCGCCGCGCAGTCGGCGTAGCCGTGCAGCAACAGCACCGGATCGTCGGAGTCGGGCCCCCATCGGATCAGGTGGTGATCGAGGCCGCGGATCCGGATCGTCGCATGACGGCCCGGGCGGATGGGCGCGTAGCTCATGGCCTCAGGCTTGCGGCGCGAGTCGCTGGACCAGCAGCTTGTCGATTCGCCGGCCGTCCATGTCCACGACCTCGAAGCGCAGGCCGCGCCAGCGGAAGTGCTCCCCGGTCGTCGGCAGGTGGCCGAGCTGCGCCAGCACGAAGCCGGCGAGCGTCGTGTAGTCGTCGCCCGAGCGCATGTTGCCGTGGCCCAGGAGGCGCTCGACGTCGTCGATCGACATGCTCCCGTCCACGAGCCACGACGAGTCGTCGCGCGCCACCGCCTCCGGCGCCTCCTCGCCCGCCGCTTCCGGCATTTCGCCGGCGATCGCGGTGAGGATGTCCGACGGCGTGACGATGCCCTCGAACGAGCCGTGCTCGTCCACGATCGCGGCGATGTGCATTTTCGACTCGCGGAACAGCTCGATGAGCCGCAGGATCCGTGTCGACTCGTGCACGATGAGCGGCGCGCGCGCGCGCGTGGCCAGCTCGCCGGACTCCCGGTTGCCCAGCCATTCCGCGAGGTCCCCGGTCATCACGACGCCGACCAGCTCGTCGAGCTGGCCCCGGCAGACGGGATACTTCGAGTGGCCACTCGTGCGCACCGAATTCCAGACTGTCTCACGGCTGTCCGCGGCGTCCAGCCAGACCACATCGCCGCGCGGGATCATGATGCTGCGGACCGTACGGTCCGGCAGGCGCAGCACGCCCTCGATCATCTGGTGCTCGGCGACCTGGAAGATCCCGGTGTGTGTCGCCTCGGCGATCATCGAGCGGATCTCCTCCTCGCTCACCGCGCGGTTGGTCGTCGTGCGGACGCCGAGCAGGCGGGTCACGAGCTCGGTCGAGCCCTGCAGCACCCACACGAACGGCTTGCTGACAACCGCGAGCATTTCCATGAACGGCGCGAGGCGGGAGGCGATCACCTCCGGGTTCGTGAGCGCCCAGCGCTTCGGCACGAGCTCGCCGACGACGAGGTTCACGAAGGTGACGCCGACGACCACGATGGCGTAGGCCGTCGTGTCGAGGTAGGCGCCGATCGGCGCGAGGGCGGCGAAGCCCTCGAGCCAGTCTGCGAGCGGACCGGCGAAGCGGACGCCGCTGTAGACGCCCGCGAGCACGCTGATCAGCGTGATGTAGCACTGCACCGTCGAGAGGAAGCGCGTCGGATCCTCGAGGAGCCGAAGTGCCGCGCGCGCACCGCGGCTTCCCTCCTTCGCGAGCTGCCGCAGGCGCGTCGCGCGCGAGGAGAAGAGCGACAGCTCCGCCATCGCGAACAGGCCGTTCACGATGATCAGCGCAACGAGGATCAGGACATAGGCCAGCATCTTGTTCCGGGCGTGCCGGTCGTCGGGATTCTAGTGTGCCTCGCGGCGCGGGTCGCGCCGAGGGCAATTGCGAAGATCCGCCCTAGGCGGAGCCGGCAGGGGAACCCGTCGTGTCGGAGCCGACGCGATAGCGGAAGCGGACGGTACCGAAGGTGACGAGGTCGCCGTCGTCGAGGCGCGCGTAGCGCACCTGGATCCCGTTCACGAAGATCCCGTTCCGGCTGTCGGCGTCGACCAGCATCGCCTCGCCGTTCCGGACCGTCAGCATGGCGTGCAGCCGGCTCACCGTCGGATCGACGACCCGGAGGTCGTTTTCGCGGGTGCGTCCGATGTTGACGCGCCGGCTCGTGATCTCGTGGACGCTGCCGACCATGTCGAGGCCGATCAGGTAGCGGCGCAGGTGCGGCACCGCAACGACCGGCGGGACCGCCGGCAGCTCGGGTATCGGGAACTCCTGCGTGTATTCGGCCTCCGGCATTGGCACGCCATTCGCCTCGACCGGCTCGGGCAGCGTCTCCGCAGGCAAGGGGTCGGTCACGGCGGCGCTGATGGGCCGCGCCTCGCGCAGCTCGGCAGCAAGTCCTTCGCGCTCGAGCGTCCGCTCGGCGAGTCGAGCCTGGAGGTCCTCGATCCGGCGCTCGCGCTCCGCGAGGAGCTGGTCGCGCTCGTTGAGCGCGCGCTGCAGATCGTCGACGCGCTTCTGCCAGCGGGACCGTTCGGCAGCGAGCGCGGCGGCCTGGTTGGCGCGGCGCTCCCCGGCGGGCAGCATTTCATTCAGGTCGTCGAGGGTCTCGGTGAATTGCTCGGGGTCGGAACCGGACATCGAGGGCTCGTCCGGCAACTCGCCGATCAGGATCGGCGCGTCGTCGAGGTCTTCGGCGGAGGACGCGAGCTCCCACTCGTGCGCGTCCGGCAGGCGGTACACGCCGGTCAGCTCGATGTGCTCAACGAGTTGCGTGAGGTCCTCGGCGACGATTCCGTCGTCCGGGAAATCCCCATCCCCCTTCTCCATGGGGGCCATTATTCCGTTAGCGCCGTGCCAGCGCTACGGGGTCGGATCGACGAACTTTATGGATCAATGACTTAGCCCGCCAGGAGTGGCTGGACGGGCTCCAGATGTGTGAACTGGGTCACACGGCCAGCGCAAAACTGCGCTGTGTACGATGGCCGCCATGCGACCGGTGTGGATGCTCGCGGCGACACAGGCGCTCTGCATGTCGGGCAGTTTCCTGTTCGTGCTGCTGGGCGGAATCATCGGCTCGCACCTCGCGCCTGCGCCGGCGCTCGCGACCCTGCCCGTGTCGCTCCTGGTCGCCGGGCTCGCCGCGAACGTCGTGCCCGCAGGCGCGCTGATCCATCGATTCGGACGGCGACGGGTCTTTGCCGCGAGCGCGCTCCAGGCCGCCGTCGGCTGCGTGGTCGCCGGCTACGCCGTCGCGACGGGGCGCTACTGGCTCTTCTGCGCGGCCGCCTTCCTGCTCGGCGGCAACAACGCGGTCGTCATGCAGTACCGCTTCGCCGCGACCGAGTACGTCGAGCGCGGGCGTACCAGCCGCGCCATCTCGGTCGTGATGACCGGTGCGCTGGTCGCTGCCTGGCTCGGGCCCGAGCTCGCGGTGCGCACGGCCGACCTCGTGCCGGCCGCGCACTACGCGGGTTCGTTCTATGCCGGTACCGCCCTCTACCTCGTCGCGGCGCTGCTGCTCGCGCGGGTGCCGGATTCGGCGGTCGCGCACGCGGCGGACCATCCCCCGCCGCGTCCGCTCGGCGAGATCGCCGCCCAGCCCGCCTACCGCGTCGCGGTTCTCGCCGCCCTCGCCTCGTACACCGTCATGAGCTTCATCATGACGGCGACGCCGATCAGCATGCATATCGTCGACCATCACGACGAGGTCTCGACGGCGCGCGTGATCCAGGTCCACCTGCTCGGCATGTACCTGCCTTCGCTCGCGAGCGGCTGGATCATCGCAAGGTTCGGCGACCGGCCGATCATTGTCGTCGGCACGGTCCTGATGGCGGGGTGCGTGTTCATCGCGACGCAGTTCGGCCACGCGGTCGTCCACTACGGCTGGGCGCTCGGCGTCCTCGGGCTTGGCTGGAACCTCCTCTTCATCGCGGCGACCACGATGCTGACGAAGACCTACCACGTTCGGGAGCGCATCCAGGCGCAGACGCTGAACGATTTCCTCGTGTTCGGCACGCAGGCCGTCGCCTCGCTCCTCGCGGGGCTCGCCGTGACGACCCTCGGGTGGGAGCGGCTCAATGTCGCGACGCTGCCGCTGCTCGTGCTGGTGCTGGTCGCGACGGCGGCACTCGGCCGCCGGCCCGCGGCCGTGGCCGGCTAGCTACACGCGGTCGAGAAAGGCGCGGATCTCGGCGACGACGCCGCCGGCGGGTTCCTCGCGAATCCGGCCCGGGTCGGGAGACAGCGGAAGCAAGGGCTGTGCGAGCGCTGCCGCGGGTTCCTGGGGGCCGGCGACGATCACGCGGCGCACTTCGCGCGGGCGCGTCGTCGCGAGTTCGTAGGCAACGAGCGCGCCGCGCCCGCAACCGACGAGGTCGACGCGCTTCAGGCGCAGGTGTTCGATGAGGTCCACGACCGCAAGTGCGAGGCCGGCCGCCGACAGGCGGCCCTTCGGCGCGTCGGAGCTCCCACTGCCCGGCAGGTCCGGAGCGTAGACGCAGCGGTCCGTGCCGAGTAGCGACGCACAGCCGCTGAAGTCCGCGCCGCTGCCTTCGTCCGCGTGCAGGAACACGAGCGGCGTCGCTTCGTCGAAGCCGCCGCTCGCCGGGTACGCCGTCGTGAGGTGCAGCTGCCCGTAGCGGCAGTCGATGTACATGCGCCGCAGGCGCGCGGCCGCGCTCGCCGTCTGCCGCTTCTTCGCCGTCATGCCTGACCCCATCGCTGCCATGCCGTTATCATGGTGCATGAAGGAGCCGTCCATGCCCAAGTACTCGCGCACATTCCTGGCTGCCGTCGTGGCGTCCTGCGCTGCGGCTCTTGCCACGGGCGCGGCTGCGGCGTCGGCTGCGGACGACCAGGCGATTTATGACCGGATCGTGTCGCTCGCCGGCGACTGGGCCGGACATATGGAAGATCCGCTGTCGGGCCCTTCCGTCGAGGTGCATTACGAAGTCGCGAGCGGCGGCAAGGCGGTGATCGAGTACCAGCGCCCGAGCGGCAGCTTGCCGGCAGTCACGGTCTACTTTCTCGCCGGTGGGAAACTGCGCGCGACGCAGTATTCGCCCGCGGGAAACCAGCCGATGTTCAAGCTCGGCGGAGATTCGACCGTCGAGCTCCTGCAATTGGCCTTCGACGGCGGCACCGGGTTCGACGCGGACCACGACGGGCACGTGCACCAGGGCGAGATCCGCTTTGTGTCGGCGGACCGCATCGAGCTTCGCTGGTTCCACTACGTCGGGTCGAAGGAACAGGGCGTGACTCACTGGTTCCTCGAGCGCAAGCCGCCCGCGCCCGCGCTGGAGGCGGCGCCGCCCGCCGTGCCGAAAGACGAAAAACCTGACGTCCCGTCTGCGGCAGTCGGAAAGAAGCGCTGATTCCTCGTCCGGAGGGGACCGCCCGCCCTTAAAAGTGACCGTCCCATTTGAACGGGACGGTCACTTTTAAAGGGGACAGTTCCCTTCAGTATTCGTTGTACTTCTTGGCCTGGCCGCGGACGCGGTCGACGGGGTATTTCGCCGCATTGGCGGTGAGCTTGCGCTCGGCGGCGTCGAGCAGGTCGATGTCGAGCCGGTCGGAGAGCCGCACGAGGAACCAGAGCACGTCGGCGAGCTCCTCGGCCACGCGCCGGCGCCGCTCGGGATTGAGTGCGCCGCTTTCCTCCTCCGTCATCCACTGGAACAGCTCGACGAGCTCCGAGGCTTCGACCGAGAGCGCCATCGCCAGGTTCTTGGGACTGTGGAAGCGGTCCCAGTCGCGTTCTGCGACGAAGGCCCTCACCCGCTCCTTCAATTCGCCGAGATCCCGCATGCCGGCACTGTCCGATATTCGCCCATGCGGTGCAACGTGCTTCCCCAGCGACGAAACGGGTTTGCATGCCCCTTCGTGCGACCGGCAGAATCACGCGCACCCTTTGATCCCCGCTGATGCGGGCCCTGGAGTCCGTTCATGAACCTTGCCTTCCGCCTGCTCGCGGCCGTGGCCGCCCTGCTGCCCGCCGCCGCATTCGCGCAGGCGACGCCTGCGCCGCTGACGGCCGAAACGATGTGGCAACTGAAGCGCGTCGGCGCTCCCGCGCTCTCGCCGGACGGAAAGCTGGCCGTATACGACGTCAAGCGATACGACGCCGAGAACGACAAGGGCGACGCGGATCTCTACCTGGTCCCGACGGGCGGGGGCCAGCCGCAGCGCCTCACCAGCATGAAGGGCAACGAGACCGAGCCCGCCTGGAGCCCGGACGGGCACTGGATCGCATTCGTGGCGAAGCGCGGCGACGACAAGCAGCCGCAGCTCTACGTCATTGCCGCGAACGGCGGCGAGGCCCAGCGCGTCGGCGACATTCCGACCGGCGTCGCATCGCCCAGGTGGTTCCCCGACTCGAAGCGCATCGCCTTCATCACCGAGGTCTGGCCGGACATCACGGACTGGGCGAAGACCAAGGAAAAGCTGACGCAGCGCGAAGAATCGAAGATGACCGCGATGACCTGGGACCGCCCGCCGGTCACGCACTGGGACCACTTCATCGAGGACCGCATCCCGCACCTGTACGCCATCGCGGTCGAGGGGGGCACGCCCACCGCGATCACGCTGAATTCCGGTCATTCGCTGCCGCGCCGCGAGTCGGGCACGGAGTCCTACGACATTTCACCGGATGGGCAGGAAGTCGCGTTCGTCTCGAACTCCGATGCTTCCGGCATCGATGAGAACACGGACGTCTATGTCGTGCCAGCGGCGGGCGGGCCGGCGAAGAACGTAACCGCCGACAACCCGGCCGACGACGACAACCCGAGCTTCAGCCCGGACGGCCGCTACTTGGCTTACACCAAGCAGACCATCAAGGGCTTCTACGGCGACACCAAGCAGCTCTGGCTCGTCGACCGCAAGAGCGACGCGCGCCGGCGCGTCTCCGCGGACTGGGATCGCTCGGTCAGCGGCATCGTCTGGGCGCCGGACGCGAAGTCGTTCTACGCGCCGATCGACGACGCGGCCACCGAGCGGGTCTACCGCTTCGACGTCGCGAAGGGCAGGCAGCAGGCGCTGACGACGACCTCGAGCTTCAGCTCGCTCGCGATCGCGGGGAAACCCGCGACCCTGGTCGCGCTCCGCCAGTCGTTCACCGAGCCGCCGACGGTCGTGAAGATCGACACGAAGGACGGCACGCCGACCAAGCTCTCCGACCACAACGACGCGCAGCTCGCCGCGACGAAGTTCGGCAAGGTCGAGAGCGTCACCTACCCCGGCGCGAACGGCGAAAGCATCCAGATGTGGGTGATCTACCCGCCGGACTTCGACCCGGCGAAGAAGTACCCGCTGTACCTGATCCTGCACGGTGGGCCGCACAACGGCGTCTACGACAGCTGGACCTTCCGCTGGAACGCGGAGGTGTTCTCGAGCTGGGGTTACGTGACGGCCTGGCACAACTTCCACGGCTCGAGCGGCTTTGGCCAGAAGTTCACGGACTCGATCAATCCCGACGGCATCACGTTGCCTTACGAGGACACGATCAAGGCGGCGGAATGGTTCGAGTCGAAGCCCTGGATTGACAAGGACCGCCTCACCGCGGGCGGCGGCAGCTACGGCGGATTCCTCGCGGCCACGGTGCTCGGACGGCCGAACCCGTTCAAGGCGCTCGTCGCGCACGCGGCGGTGTACGACAACTACGCGATGTACGGCGGCGATTTCGGCGCGGAGAAGAACCGGTTCTTCGAGGCCTGGGATCGGCCGGAGGAATGGGCGAAGTACTCGCCGTCGACGAGCGCCGCGAACTTCAAGACGCCGACACTCGTGATCCACGGGCAGCTCGACCAGCGCGTGCCGCTCAACAACGGCATGGAGCTCTTCCAGATCCTGCAGAACCGCGGGGTGCCAAGCCGGCTCGTGTATTTCCCGGACGAGAATCACTGGGTGCTGAAGCGCCAGAACTCGCTGTTCTGGTATGGCGAGGTCAAGGACTGGCTGGCGAAGTACGCGCCGCCGGGCCCGCGTTAGGAGCAGGCGATGAAACTGACACGACGCACGATCCTGAAGGCGGGCGCGGGCGCGGCGCTCGCACTCACGGGGAGCCGGCTGATGGCGGAGCAAAAAAAGGAACGCACGCTCCTGATCCTGGGCGGTACTGGCTTCATCGGGCCGCATCTGACTAAAGCCGCGATGGCGAGCGGCTGGAAAGTCACCCATTTCAATCGCGGCAAGCGCGATCCGGATGGCGTCGAAGGCGTCGAGACTTTGATCGGCGACCGCAAGGGCCAGCTCGACTCGCTGAAAGGCCGGAAATGGGACGCCGTTGTCGACGACACCGGCTACATCCCGAAGTACTGCAAGATGTCGGCGGACCTCCTCGGGCCGAATACCGGCTATTGTCTCTACGTCTCGAGCATCTCGGCCTACGCAAGCTTCGCCAAGCCGAACGACGTCGGCTCGCCCACGGGCGTGCTCGAGAACAAGGACCAGGAGGAGATCACGAACGAATCCTACGGGCCGATGAAAGCGGCCTGCGAGCAGTCCGTGCGCGACGCCTACGGCACGCGCTGCTCCATCGTGCGCCCGGGCTACATCGTGGGCCCGCTCGACCCGACCGATCGCTTCACCTATTGGCCGGTCCGGTACTCGAAGGGCGGCGACATGGCCGTCCCCGGCACGCCCGACGACCCGATCCAGATCGTGGACGTGCGCGACCTCGCCGCGTTCATGATCGGCCTCGTCGACCGGCAGGTGGAGGGCAGCTTCAACGCGGTCACGCCGCCGAATGCGATCACGATGGGATCGCTCATGGACACCTGCCGCAAGGTCACCGGCGCGAACACGCAGCTCACCTGGATCGACGAGGACTTCCTCGGCGAACACCTGAAGCCGGATGACATGAACTTCGCGCCTTGGGGCCCGATGCGCGGCGAGGAGGCGGGCGGTTCACTGACGGGCATGAAGGCCTCCGCCGACCAGGGACTCAAGGCGCGCCCACTCGAGGAGGTCGTGCGCGACACGCTTGCCTGGCACGAGACGCGGCCTGAGGAGCGCAAGGAGGCGCTGCGTTCGGGGTTCACGCCCGAGAACGAGGCGGCGATTCTCGCGGCCTGGCGCGCGCGCAAGGCGTAGTGCGAGCTCTTCGCGCAGGGCGGGGGCCCTCGCTCGCGCCGCCGGAACTTACGCGCTCGCTCGGGAACCCGCCCGGCGCGGTGCTCGCGCTGCGCCACCGCGCGGGCGTAAGATTCCGGAAGACGCTGCTCCGGGAGGCTCGCGATGCGTACCGTACGACAACTGCTCGAGGGGAAGAAGCCCGGCGTCATCACGATCGACTCCACGGAGCCGGTCCGTACCGCGATCCAGCTCATGGCCGACCACTACATCGGCGCCTTGCCGGTGCTCGAGGGCGGCAAGCTCGCCGGCATCGTCTCGGAGCGCGACTACGCGCGAAAGGTCGTGCTGATGGGCCGCAAGTCCACCGAGACGACGGTGGGCACCATCATGAGCGCGCCGGTCGTAGTCGTGGGTCCGCAAATCACGGTCAACGAGTGCATGGTCCTCATGACCGAGAAGCGAATCCGGCACCTCCCGGTCGTCGACGAAGGCGCGCTGGTCGGCGTGATCTCTATCGGCGACTGCGTGAAGGCGGTCATCGACGAGCAGAAGCACGAGATTGAAGACCTGCGGCGGTATATCGCAGGCTGACGCCTTCGTCGCGTCGCACCGTTCGCCCGGGCGGGCTGGCTCGCTCGTTCCGCCGGAACTTAGTCACTCGCTCGCCACCCGCCCGGACTCCCGCGCGACGCGACGGTAGCGGCTGCCAGTAAACTACCAGGCGCCGGTGTTCGGCATCGACGCCCACGGCTCCGCGGGCGGAAGAGACTTTCCTTTCTGCAGCAGCTCGACCGAGATGTTGTCCGGCGAGCGCACGAACGCCATGTGGCCGTCGCGCGGCGGGCGGTTGATCGTGACGCCGCCGGCCTGGAGCCTCGCGCACGCGGCGTAGATGTCGTCGACCTGGTAGGCGAGATGCCCGAAGGCGCGGCCGATGCCGTAGTCCTCCGGGTCCCAGTTGTAGGTCAGCTCGATCTGCGCGTCATCGTCGCCCGGCGCCGCGAGGAAGACGAGCGTGAAGCGGGCCTTTTCGTTATCGATGCGCCGGACTTCGTGCAGCCCCAGGAGATCGCAGTAGAAGTGCAGCGATTTCCCGAGGTCGCCGACGCGCACCATCGTGTGCAGGTACTTCATGCGATCCAAGCTAGCACGCGCGCCGCCTCAAACGAAGCCGAGCACGAGGCCGAGGGCGGCGCCTCCCGCGATCACCCAGATCACGTCGAGTCGGGTCGCCTGCAAGGCGACGATCGCGAGCACCGCGATGCCGATTGCGCCCCAGTCCGGGCTCCCGAGCCCCTGCGGAAACATGACGCTCTTGCCGAACGCGAGCGCAAGGCTCGCGATCACGCCGACGACCGCGGCCGTGATCCCGGCGAGCGCCGCCGCGAGACGTCGGTTCTCGGAAAGGCGAAGCACGTAGGGCGCGGCGACGAGGATCAGGATGGAGGCCGGCAGGAATGTCGCCCAGGATGCGAGCAGCGCCGCGATCGTCGCCTGTCCGCCGTCCTCGTGGGGATGCCAGCCCGCCATGAAGCCGATGAACTGCAGCACCATGATGAGCGGACCGGGCGTCGTCTCCGCGAGCGCGAGGCCCGCGATCGTGTCGGCCTGCGTCACCCAGCCGTAGGCCTCGACCGCCTGCTGGTTGACCCAGGCGAGGATCGCGTAGGCGCCGCCAAACGTGATGAGTGCCGTGCTCGTGAAGAACCGGTAGACGTCAGCGTACAGCGAGGAGCCGCCGGCCGCGGCGACGACGGCCACTGCGGGTATCGCCCAGAGCGCGATGCCGGCCGCGAGCGTGCGCCACGGAAAAGCCGCTCGCGGTGTGGGTTCGCCGGAAACGGCCTCGCCGCCTCCGGCGAGCAGCCCCGCGAGCGCGGCGCCCGCCACGATGACCGGAAACGGGGCGAGCCGTCCCGCGATCAGCACGAATGCGGCGAGCGCGAGCAGCCAGTGGACCGGATGCCTGAGCGCGCGCCGGCCGATCCTCAGGAGCGCCTGCACGATCAGCGCGATCACGGTCGCTTTGAGGCCGAGCAGCGCCGCCGCGACGAGCGGCAGCTCGCCGTGCATGGCGTAGACGAACGAGAGCGCAAGCAGGATGCCGATCGACGGCCCGATGAAACCGAGGCCCGCGACGACGCCGCCCACCGTCCCGTGCAAGCGCCAGCCGAGCCAGATCGCCAGCTGCATCGCCTCGGGGCCCGGCAGCAGCATGCAGACGTTGAGCGCCTGCATGAAGGAGCGCTCGTCGATCCACCGGCGCGACTCGACGACCTCGCGGTGCATGATCGCGATCTGCCCCGCGGGCCCGCCGAAGGAGATGAAGCCGAGCTTCAGCCAGAATCGGAACGCCTCGTGGCGCGAGGGCTGCAAGGCGGCGTTACCGGAAGATCAGCCAGCTGAGGTAGATGATCAGCACGACTACGACCGGCAGGATGAAGGCGAGCGAGCGGCGCGCCGTTTTCACGATGCCGGCGCCCTTGGCCTGCAGCTCCTCGGCACGGTCCTGGATCCTCTCCGCGCGTTCCGCCTGCCGCTTCACCAGCTCGAACTGGCTCTTCTGGAACTCCAGCGCCTCGCGCTGGCGTGCGAGTTGCTCCGCCTGGTTGTCCCGGATCTGCTCCAGCAGCGCGGCCATGCGCGCCGCTTCGTCCTTGTCCATGGTGCCGCTCCTCAGGGTGCCGTGATCGGCGAGTACCAGGGCAGACTCTTGAATTCCGCGATCCACGCGCTGATCGCCGTGTGATCCGCCAGCCGGTAGCCGGCATCGTCCGCGACGTGCGTATACGCAAACAGGGCGATGTCCGCGAGCGAGACGTCGTTGCCCACGAGCCACCGCCGTCCCGCGAGGCCGCGTTCCAGGACCGCGAGCGCTTCGGCGCCCCGCTGGAAGCGCTCGGTGTAGCGCTCGCCGAAGTCCTCGGGCTTCTTCTTCAGCGACGTGAGCCAGAAACGGACGGTCGCGACACCGGGCTCGAGCTGGTACTGCTCGAAGCCGAGCCATTGCCACACCAGCGCGCGGCCGAACTTGTCGGCGGGCATGAGCTTCGTGCCCTCGGCGAGGAAATTGATGATCGCGTGACTTTCGGCGAGCGGTCCCTGCCCCGGCACGACGAGCACCGGGATCTTGCCGTTCGGGTTGAGCGCGAGGAACTCGGGTGTCCGCGTCGCGCCCGCGACGATGTTCATCTGCCTGAGCTCGTACGGGATGCCAAGCGCCTTCATCGTGAGGCGGCACTTGTAGCCGTTGCCCGAGGGCAGGTAGTCGTAGAGGACGTAACTCATGATCAGGCTTGCCCGAGGAGTTTCTGCGCCTGCGCCGCGGCGCGGATTCCGGAAAGATGCGCGCCGTGGAGCGTACCGTAGGCCGATTGTTCCGTGTGCTCGCCGGCAAAGACGAGCCGCCCGCCGACCGGGCGCGTCAGCACCGCGCGCGCGCCGTAGCGGCCCGGCACGCAGTGCGAATAGGCGCCGCGCGCGAACGGATCCGAGGCCCACGCGGTCGCCGAGCCCTTGTCGAAATGCTTGCGCACGTCGCCTCCCAGCATCGAGGTGAGCTCCCCGAGTGCCTGCTCGATGCCGGCCGCCTCGCCCGCTGCCTCGAGCTCGCGCGCGAAGCGGCCGACCGAGAATGCGATGCAGAGGTTGCTGCCGAAGTGGCGCGTCAGGAAGTTGAATCCGCGACCGTCGTTGCGCTTCTTCCGCAGCACCTCCGTCGTCTCCGACGGGAACACGTTCTTCCTGAAGCGGAGCGCGGTCTTCTGGAGGATCCCGAGCGGTAGGTCGGCGTGTGCCTGGAAGACCTCGACCGGCAGGTGCGGCGTGAAGACGACCGAGCCTTCCGCGACGATCGCCGACGGGAGCGCGACGACAGCGACGCGCGCGCTCGCAGGACCGTCGTCGGTCTCGGCAACGACGCCTCGCCCGCCCCAGCGGATGCGCATGACTGGCGTGCGAAGCTTCACGTCCACGCCCTTCGCGTAGTGCGCGAGCAGCGTGCCGTATCCGCGCGGGATCATGTAGTCCTCGCCGTCCTCGGCGAACTGGTGCGAGTCGAGCGCCGAGAAGTTCGCGGGCTCGACGCCTTCCCAGCCGGTGAGCTCCTCCATCGCCATCGGGTACCAGGGATCCGAGAGCGTCTCCTGCGTCAGCGCCGCCTCTGCCGGAATGTCGAGTCCGCGGCTTCCCGCCTTGTCGAGCTCGCGCTCCATGCGCTCGTGCACGGCGCGATAGCCCGCGGTCTCCGCGCCGCTCATGCGGCGAGCGCCGTCGTAGACCTCGCGCGCGAAGCGGTCGGGAAAGATCTCGAAGTCGTTGGCTTGCGCGTACTTGATCCAAGGATTCACGTTCGAGGCGTGCAGCCACGAGCAGCCGCGGTCCCAGGGCGTGCCGAGACTCCCGTCGGTGAACGCGCGCCCGCCGATACGATCGCGCGCTTCGAGCACGAGCACGGAGACGCCTTTCGACATCAGCGCTTTGGCGGCGGTGAGTCCGGCGCCGCCGGCACCGATCACGAGCACGTCGGGAGTCGCCGCAGCCGCGAGGGCGCGGGAACCGACGGCGCCGGCGAGCGCGCCCGCACCAAGTCCCTGCAGGAACCGCCTGCGATTCAACACGGGATCGCTTTCCCCCAGACCTTCAGCTTCTCACGATAACCCATCCCGGCATGGGCCGGGCTCGTGGACGGCAGCAGGCGGTACTCGAGGATCTGCGAGTTCGACAGCGTCGGCGTGACGCGCCGGCGCCATGCGGACTCCGCCTTGCGGCCGTTGAAGCAGACGCGCCGGATGCCGGGATGCGCCGCCAGGAACGTCGCGAAGTCGTTGACGCGGATCGAGTCTTCCTCGATGTCCGCGTCGAGGCTCCCGGGCCGCACGCAGCTCTCGAGCACGTCCCAGAGCGCGATTCCGGCGCGCTTCAGTCCCGCTTTCCGGCGCGCGTAGGGCGCGCCGTGCTCGAATCCGCAGAGCGCGCCAGCGATGCGCCAGAACTGGTTGTGGCGGAACGCGTAGTACTCGCCGGCGGCGAGCGAGGCCTCGCTCGGCATGCTGCCGAGGACGAGGACGCGCGCGCGCCGGTCCGCGATCGGCGGAAACCCGCTGAGCCGCTTGCGAAGGGGACGCACCCCTTCATATTAGTCGGCGCGCGTCTGCGGGAGTTGCGTCGTCAAGCCGTCGGCGAGCTTCGCCAGCTGCACGAAGTTCCGGGATTCCACATCGACGCCGTCGGCCGACTCGGCGAGCGTGATCACGTCCCGATAGGTGAAACTGCCCGTGTACTCGCCGCCGCGCAACAACTGCCCATAAGCCGCGGCTGCGGCCGCGAGCCTGAACTGCGCGGATGCCGCGCGCACGTCGCCGCGCATGGCGCTTACCCGCACCGGCTGCTCGATCAGGCGGCTCGTCGCCTGCATGCGGTCCTCCGGGCGCTTGTAGCGGAGTCGAACGAAGGCGAGCTCGTCACCGGTCGGCCTCGACTCGGGCTCATGGCCATAGCGCAGGGGATCCACGCGCTCTCCACCCTCGCCCTTCAGGGCAATCTCGTAGAGCGCCGTCACGGCATGGCCCGCGCCGATCTCGCCCGCATCCACCTGGTCGTTGTTGAAGTCTTCGCGCCGCAGCATGCGGTTTTCGTAGCCTATCAGCCGGTACTCCGACACCACGCCCGGGTTGAACTCGACCTGGATCTTCACGTCCTTCGCGATCGTGTGGAGCGTCGCGTCGCGCTGCGCGACGAGCACTCGCTCTGCCTCCGTCAGCGAATCGACGTACGCATGATTGCCGTTCCCGGCGTCCGCGAGCTGCTCCATCAGGTGGTCGTTGTAGTTTCCGGTTCCGAACCCGAGAGTCGTCAGCGCGACGCCGCTCCTGCGCTTCTCCTCGACGAGGTCGACGAGCGCTTCGAAGCTCACCGTGCCGACATTGAAGTCTCCGTCGGTCGCAAGCAGCACGCGGTTGTTGCCGTCCGGGATGAAAGCCTTCTCCGCCATCGCGTAGGCGAGCGCGATCCCGGCGCCGCCATTCGTCGAGCCGCCCGCCTCCAGCCGGTCGAGCGCCGCCTGGATGGTGGCGGTGTCGGAACCAGGTGTCGGCTCCAGCACCACGCCGGTGTTGCCGGCGTAGACCACGAGGCTGATGCGGTCCGCCGCGGTCAGCTGCCGCGCCAGCAGCTTCAGCGAGGCTTTCACCAGCGGGAGCTTGTCCGCGCTTTGCATGGATCCCGAGACATCGACGAGGAATACCAGGTTCGACGCCTTGGGCGGTGCGACCGGCTTCCAGCCTTGGATGCCGACCTGCAGCAGCCGCGTCTTCGGGTTCCAGGGTGTCGGCGCCACTTCGGTGATCACACCGAAGGGAGTCGACGCGTCGCGGGGCGCCGCGTAGGCGTAGTTGAAGTAATTGATCAGCTCTTCGACCCGCACCGCATCGCCCGGCGGCAGGCGGCCTTCGTTCAGGATGCGGCGCACGTTGCTGTACGCGCCGGTGTCCACGTCGATGCTGAAGGTCGAGACCGGATTCTCGGCGACGCGATGCAGGGGGTTCGGGTCGATCTTGCCGTAGTTCTCGCGGTCAATATCGGGCGAATCGGAATATGGAGGCGACACAGCCAAAAGAGCAGTCGCAGGAGCGGGCAGGTCCGCAACTAAGCGGCCCTTCGCGCGCGATGCCGTGACGATCACTTGCTCGAGCGCGCCGGATTTCGACGCGGGAGTTCTGGCGGCGTGCTCGGTTTTCTGAGCTTCCTCTTGCTGCGACACGGGCGTCGGCGCGCAGGCGACCAATGCGAGCACTGCGGCCAAGGCGGAACAACGCTGGACCGGGTTCATGGGCGGCTCCCAGGGGACTGTTTCCCCTGTAAACGGAGCGGGGTTGGCGGTGGGGTTAACGCGGACGGGACAGTCCGCCTTTAAAAGTGACCGTCCCATTTAAACGGGACGGTCACTTTTAAAGGGGACAGTCCCCTACGTGCGCGCGATCTTTGCGACGTAGAGGACGGCGCCCGTCGGTGCGCCCGTCGGCGAGCCGCCGGCCGGCTCGTCGCTGACTGCGACGTTGGCCGCGGCCGCAAGCGCCGCACGCTGGCGGTCGTTGAGCGCGAGACGGACCTCGCCGCTTGCGGGCATGAGGCCGAGCGAGACCGGCGCCGCGCCTTCCGGCAGCGCCCATAGCTCGCGCGCACGATCGCCCGGGACGCTCACGGATCCGACCGTGGCGACCTCGAGCTCGTCGCCGCGCGCCGTGAGCTCGACCCGCCACAGCTCCGCGCCCTGCTCCGAGGCCAGCGTCGCCGTCGCGAGCGGCGGGCGCGTCTCCTGCCAGACGATCCAGCCGAAGGTGAAAGCAGTGATGAGGGCAGCCGCTGCCGCCAGCGAAAACCAGCGGCGCGGCGACGCGGCGCCGATGCGCCGCTCGATCGCAGGCCAGACGCCGGCCGACGGCGCAACAGGCACCAGGCGCAGGCTCAGCTGCGCGAAGCGTTCCTCCCAGGCATTCACGCGCCGCGCAACGAATGGATCGCGCCGCTGGCGGCGCTCGAAGCTCTGCCGCGCCCTGCCCTGCAGCGTCCCGATCACGTACTCGGCCGCCAGCAGGTCGAGGTTTTCCGGATCGTCGCGTTTCATGATTCGAGGCACCGCTTGAGCGCCGTGAGCCCGCGGCGGATCCAGCTCTTGACCGAGCCGAGCGGCTCACCGAGCTCGCCCGCGACTTCCGATTGCGATAGCCCGCCCTGGTACGCGAGCACGATGCACTCGCGCTGGCGGGGTTGCAGCGCGGCGAGGCACATCGCGAGCGCCTTCGACGCCCCTTTGCCGAGGGCGGCCAGTGCGTCCTGCGACTCGTCCTCGCCGGGAATCTGGTCGACGTCCGCGAACGGCTCGGCAACGACACGCCCCTCGCGGCGCCTGAGGTCGATCGCCCGGTAGCGCGCGATCGCGATCAGCCAGGCCCAGGCGGAACCGCGCGCACTGTCGAACTGGCCCGCGCGTCCCCAGACCTGCACGAAGACATCCTGTAACGCGTCCTCCGCCGTCGCGCGGTTTCGGAGGATGCGCAGGAGGCAGGCGAGGAGCTGGGGCGCGGTCCGCTCGTACAGGCGCTGGAAGGCCGGGCGGTCCTGGCGCGCGCAGGCCGCCAGGAGACCGGCCACTTCGCTGTCGTCAGCGCGTGCGGTTTCTGCGGCCATCCTGCCGAGTATACGCAGCCACCGCCCGACCGGATGCGCGCGCCCTGCATCCGGTTCGCGCTCCCCCGCGTATCTGCATTGAAAACCACATCACACGCTCCCCGTGAGCCAGGAGACTGACATGCAGAGCCCCTATCCCAAGCTCGCGCTCGCCGTGATTGCGGCGCTCGCAGCCTCGTCCAGCCAGGCGTCGAGCCACCGCGAGGCGCCCGCGATCACCCGGATGCCCGCGGTCGACGCCACCGACTTCTACCTCTTCAACAGCTACGAGCCCGGCCGGTCCTGTTACGTCACTGTGCTCGCCGACTACATCCCGTTGCAGGACGGCTACGGCGGCCCGAACTACTTCGCGCTCGATGACGCCGCGCTCTACGAGATCCTGATCGACAACAACGGCGACGCGCGCGAGGACCTGACGTTCCAGTTCCGCTTCAACAACAGGCTGGCCAGGAACAACGAGGGGCTGACGCTCGACGTCGGCGGCGCCTCGGTCGCCGTGCCGCTCAAGAATGTCGGCCCCGTCTCCGCGGCCGACCGCTCGCTCCTCAACTTTCGCGAGTCGTACACGCTGCGCCTCGTCCGCGGCGACCGCCGCGCGGGACAGACAGCCTGGGTGACGCGTGCGTCGGACGGTTCGCCGAGATTCGGCAAGCCCTACGACTTCGTCGGCACCAAGACCTTCGGCAGCGTCGCGGGCTACGAGCAGTACGCGCGCTCGTTCGTCCAGGACATCGCAGTCCCGGGCTGCTCCCTGCCCGGCCGCGTGTTCGTCGGGCAGCGCGACGAGCCCTTCGCCGTGAACCTCGGCAAGGTGTTCGACCTCGTGAACCTCGTTCCGGTGGACGGCAGCGCGTTCCCGGGCGGCATCACGCAGGACCGCGCGAACGACACGATCGCCGACAAGAACATAACGACGATTGCGCTCGAGCTGCCGTCCAAGTGCCTGGTCGGCAACGGCAACGGCGTGATCGGCGGCTGGACCACAGCGTCGATCAAGCAGACGCGGGACGCGCACGCCCCGGTCGGCGAGGCCGGCCAGGAGACGGGCACCGGTCCATGGGTCCAGGTCTCGCGGCTCTCGAACCCGCTCGTGAACGAGGTCGTGATCGGCTTGCCCGACAAGGACGGCTTCAATGCCAGCGAGCCGCGCAATGACGGGCGCTTCGCCACCTACGTGACGAACCCAACGCTGCCGGCGATCCTCGACGCCTTGTTCCGTGACGCGGTCAACACGACGCTCGGGACGAACATCCCGAACCTCGCGCCCGCGAACCTACCGCGCAACGACCTGGTCGCGGCCTTCCTCACGGGCTTCAAGGGTGTCAACCAGCAGAAGATCGTGCGGGCCTCCGAAATGGTCCGGCTCAACACGGCCATCGCCGCGACGCCCGCGGCGCAGCAGAACACGTTCGGCGTCGCCGGCGGCGACCTCGCCGGCTTCCCGAACGGGCGGCGGCCGGGCGACGACGTCGTCGACATCGCGCTCCGCGTCGTGATGGGCCGGCTCTGCCACCCGCTCACGATCGGCGGCAACAGCGTCGACCTCGGCCTCTGCAAGCCGTCGGCGGCACCGGTGGGGCTCGCGCCGTTCACCGACGGCGCGCCAGTCAGCGCGGCGGATTTCGACACCGCGTTCCCGTACCTGCGGACGCCGTTCCCCGGCTCAGGCGGCTGAGGGGCGGCGCTTGCCGGGCCGCGGTTCAACGAGGGCGACGGTCGTGGCTTCGGCCACGGCCGTCGCCACGTTCATCACCGCGTGGGCTCACGCCGAGACGGCGCCGCGCTGGCGACCGCGGGACGGCAGCGACTTGATTCTCGTGCTTCCGGTGGCGCCGGGGCCTGCGGACGCTGGCGCTGCGGCGGATCCGCTGCGGGTCGCGGCGCAAGCCGACGCCTTCATCGCGCTCGCGCGCCGGTCGCGCGATGCGCGGTGGTTCGGGCGCGCCGAAGCGCTCGTCGAGCCATGGGTCGCGCGCCCCGACGCGCCGGCTCGCCTGCTCGTCGCGGCGGCGGACGTCGCGCAGCAGCGTCACGACTTCACGGCCGCGCGCGGCTATCTCGATCGCGCGCTCGCCGCCGACCCCGGGAACGCCGGCGCGCGCCTGCAGCGCGCCAATGTCGCCCAGTTGCTCGGTGACTTCATCGCCGCCCGCTCGGACTGCCGCGCCGTGCTGGTTTCCGGCAACGCTTTCGCCGGCACGACTTGCCTTGCCGCCACGGCGACGGGCCCGGGCAGCGTCGCGCGTGGCCGGAAACTTCTGACTGCGCTCGACCGGCAGGGCGAGGTGCCGGCTGCCGTCGCCCGCTGGCAGCTCCTGACGGCGGCCGACCTCGCATCGCGCGACGGCGATGCGGACGCGGAGCTGGCGTTCCTGGCTCGCGCCCATGCGCTCGATCCTGCACACGAGGAAACGCGGGCGCGCCTCGCCGCGCTCCTGGTCGATCGCGGCGATGCCAAGGCCGCGCTCACGCTCGCCGCCGGCGAGAACGTTTCCGCCGCACTCCTCGTCGCCCGGCTGCGTGCCGCTACCGGGATCGATGCAGGCATCGCCCTGGCGGCTCGACAGGAGCTCGACGCCTTGCTGGAAGTCGGGCGGTTGCGCGGGACGCGCGCCCACCTGCGCGAGGCCGGCGAGCTCGCGCTCCGCGCCGATCGCGATCCACGCCGCGCGCTTGCCCTCGCCCGCGAGAATTTCGCCATCCAGAAGGACACGCCGGACCTGCGGCTCTTCGTCGATGCCGCGGTGGCCGCCCAGGATCACGCGACGATCAGGTACCTGCAGGACTGGATGGCCGCGACGGGTTTCGAGGACCGCGTCGCGGCCAGCCGGCTCTCGAAGGCAGGCGCGTGATGCGCTGGATTTCGTGCGTGGCCGCGGTCGTGCTCGCCGCAATGGCTGCGCCGGCGTCCGCGCACGAAGGAAGCACGAGCTACCTCGCGCTCGATGCGGGCGCCGGCAAGGCGGAAGTGACGGGACGCTTCGACATCGCACTCATCGACCTGGCACTCGCGCTCCCGCTCGATGCGGATCGCGACGGTCGCTTGCGTTGGGCCGAGATCGAGTCCGCGCGCCCGGCCATCGCGCGATTCTTCGGCGCGGGTCTCCGTGTGTCGCGTGGCGGCGCGCCCTGCACGCTGCGCTTCGGCACACCCTGGCTCACCAAGCGCCTCGGACAGACCTACCTGTCGCTCGACCTGGCGGCGGATTGCTCCGTCGCGGGCCGCCTTGCCGTCGCCAGCACGCTCTTCTTCGATCAGGACGCGTACCACCGCGCGCTGATCTCGCTGCGGACGCCGACGACGACGTTTGCGGCCACGCTCTCGCCGGCCACCCGCGCCTGGTCGGAGCCGGCACAGGCCTCGGCCTGGCGGTCCGCGATCTCTTTCGTCGGCCAGGGGATGTGGCACGTGTGGACGGGCTACGACCACCTCGTGTTCCTGTTGCTGCTGCTCCTGCCCGCGGTCGTGCCGCGCGCGGACTCCGCAAGCCGCGGCCGAGCGGTCGCACTTGACCTCGCGCGCATCGTCACGGCGTTCACGGTCGCGCATTCGATCACGCTCGGGCTCGCCGCGACCGGGACGGTGCGCTTGCCGCCTCAGCCGATCGAGGTCGGGATTGCGGTGTCGCTCGTGGTCGCGGGCGTGCTGAACCTGGTGCCGCGCTTCGGCAGGCTTCGGCTGCCGCTTGCGTTCGGCTTCGGCCTCGTGCACGGATTTGGATTCGCGAATGCGCTGGCGGGTCTCGACGTCGGAAACGCCGCGATGCTCCCCGTGCTCGCGGGGTTCAACGTCGGCGTCGAGCTTGCGAATCTCTCGGTGATCGCGGCGACGCTGCCGCTCCTCCTGTGGACCGGGCGCTTCGCGTGGTACGCGCCGCGGGCGATGCCGGCGATGTCGCTGGTGTCGGCGGCGCTCGGGGCGATGTGGATGATTCAGCGGATCTGAGAAAGGACTGTCAGCAGGGATACGAGGAGGGGACAGTCCGCCTTTGCGTCGCTACGCGACGCAAAGGGGACAGTCCCCAAAAGAAAGGCCCGCCGAAGCGGGCCTTTCGTCGACAACGAACGGTTGCTTACCAGCGACCGCCGCCACCGCCGCCGCCACCACCGCCGGAGCGGAAGCCGCCGCCGCCGCCCGGACGCATGCCGCCGCCACCCGGACGCGGACCGCGCGGGCGATCCTGCGCTTCGTTGACGCGCA
>DATJFN010000017.1:0-9660 GCA_035495635.1 Steroidobacteraceae bacterium
CTCGACCCCGACATCGTTGCGGACTACGACGCCTGGCTCCCCGGCCACGTGCGCGATGTGGTTGATTGCCCGGGATTTCATGGGGCCAGTATCGAGATCCCGGAAACGCCGCCGGGCGAGCGCCAGCGGCGGCGCATTCGCTATCGGGTCGAGAGCGCCTCGGCGCTCGACCACTACCTCGAGAACCACGCGACCCGCCTCCGGACGGAGACTGCGGAGCGCTTCGGCGCGCGGGTGCAGTGCGAGCGGCGCGTGTTCAAGCCCCGGCACGAGATCGCCCCGCCCGCGCGCGAGGCGGCGCGCTGCCTGAATTGCGGCGCGCCCGTCCTGGGCAAGCATTGCGAGCAATGTGGCCAGGCCGCCGACGTGCACGTGCTGTCCATGCGCGAGGTCGGCGGTGACGTCGCGCATTCGCTCCTGCATCTCGACAGCCGCATCTGGCAGACGATCAAGCTGCTGGCGCGCAAGCCCGGCGAGCTGACGCGCGAGTTCATCGCGGGCCGGCACCAGCAGTACCTGCCGCCTTTCCGGCTCTACCTCGCGATCAGCGTCCTCTTCTTCGCGCTGCAGGCCCTGCTCCCGGACAAGGAGTCGATCCATTTCGAGAAGCCGGACGCGGTCCAAGACCACGCAGAGAAACAGGCCGCACAGGCGTCCGAGGACCTGCGCAAGGAGCTTGAAAAACAGGGGGTGACGACGTCCGGGAAAGGCAGCTCAATCCTTTCCGGCGAAGACTGCAACATCCGGATCCTGGACGGCGGCGGCAAGACGAAGTTCGAGCAGTCCATGTCGGCCGCCTGCCGGCAGATGAAGGCGGACGGCGGCAAGCGCTTCGCCGAGCACTTCGCGACGACTGCGCCGAAGCTGATGTTCCTCTTCCTGCCGCTGATCGCGGCGGTCGCGCTCCTCTTTTACTGGAAGCCGCGGCGCCTCTATGCCGAACACCTCGTGCTGTTCCTCCACAACCACGCCTTCACGTTCCTGCTGCTCAGCGTCACGGCGGTCTTCAGCACGCTGGCGGACCTACAGTTCACGGGCTCGGGCCTCTTCGGCGTGGCAGCGTTCCTGCTCTACTGCTACCTGCCCTATTACGTCTTCCGCTCGATGCGCGTCGTGTACGACGAAGGGCGGTTCAAGACGACGCTCAAGTTCCTGTCGATCTCGATCATCTATTTTCTGCTGCTCGGCGTCACGATGCTCCTTGCTCTCGTGGCCACCATGCTGTCGCTGTCATGACGGACACGCACCGCACCATCCTGCACGTGGACATGGACGCGTTCTACGCATCGGTCGAGCAGCACGACCGGCCGGAGCTCGCGGGCCAGCCTGTGGTCGTCGGCGGATCTGGCGGGCGCGGCGTCGTGGCGGCCGCGAGCTACGAGGTGCGCCGCTTCGGCGTGCGCTCGGCGATGCCGATGCGCGAGGCGCTCCGGCGCTGCCCGCAGGCGATCGTCGTCGCGCCGCGATTCAAGCGCTACCGCGAGATCTCGGCGCAGGTCTTCGAGGTCTTCCGCGAGTTCACCGACCAGGTCGAGGGCCTCTCGCTCGACGAGGCCTTTCTCGACGTGACGGGCAGCACCGGCCTGTTCGGCAGCGGCGAGGCGATGGCGCGCGAGATCAAGAAGCGGATCCACGACCGCACCGGGCTCACCGCCTCCGTCGGCGTCTCGCACAACAAGCTGCTCGCGAAGCTCGGCTCCGAAATGCACAAGCCCGACGGCCTCACGATAATCCGGCCGGAGGACGTCGCCGCGACGCTCGATCCCCTGCCCGTCGGGCGGCTGTTCGGCATTGGCCCGAAGACGGCCGCGCGGCTCGAGAAGGAAGGGTTCTACACGCTCGCGCAATTGCGGCATGCGCCGGAGTCGGCCTTGTGGCCGCTCCTCAAGCGCGAGACGCGCACCTTCCAGGACCGCGCCGCAGGCATCGACGAGCGGCCGGTCGTCTCCGACGCGCCGGAGAAGCAAATCAGCTCCGAAGAGACCTTCGACGTCGACATCCGCGACCACCAGGAGATGCAGGAGCGGCTCGCGCAACTCGCCGACCGCACGACGGCGCGGCTGCGCGCGCGCCAGTACAAGGCCGGCATGGTGAGCATCAAGGTGCGGCGGCGCGACTTCGAGACCTTCACGCGGCAGCGGAGCTTCAACCCGCCGACGCAGGAGACGCGCCTCATCGCCCAGGTCGCCGCGGACCTTCTCGAGCACTGGCTCGCCGAGCAGCCGCGCGCGGCGGTGCGGCTCCTCGGCGTCGGCGTCAGCGACCTCGAGCCCGAGCAGCAGCTCGACCTCTTCTCGACGCCCGAGCAGACCGACGCCCGGCGCCTCGACGATGCCCTCGACCGCATCCACGGCCGCTTCGGCGACGGGGCCATCCACCGAGGGAGCGACCGCTAGGAAGGCGTTCCACGCCGAAACACGGAGGGGACAGTCCCATTTAAAGGGGACGGTCACTTTTAAATGTGACCGTCCCCTTTAAAAGGGACGGTCCCCGGGGGCATCATTTCGGCCTGATGTACACGAGCTTCTTCGGGCTGAGTGAAAAGCCGTTCGCGATCACGCCGGACCCGCGCTACCTCTACCTCAGCGAGCGGCACACCGAGGCCCTCGCGCACCTCGCCTACGGCATCAGCGAGGCCGGCGGCTTCATCCAGCTGACAGGCGAGGTCGGCACCGGCAAGACGACGGTACTGAGGAGCCTCCTGCAGCAGCTGCCGCCGCACTGCGACGTCGCGCTGATCCTCAACCCGCGCGTCACCCCCGCCGAGTTCCTGCTTGCGATCTGCGACGAGCTGCACGTGGGGGTGCCCCCGGGGGACGATCGCAGCGTCAAGGCGCTCGTCGACCTCCTCACGCATTTCCTGCTCGACGCGCACGGGCGCAACCGCCGCATCGTGCTGATGGTGGACGAGGCGCAGAACCTCGACGCCGACGTGCTCGAACAGGTGAGGCTCCTCACGAACCTCGAGAC
Source organism: Steroidobacteraceae bacterium (assembly GCA_035495635.1). Lineage (GTDB taxonomy): Bacteria > Pseudomonadota > Gammaproteobacteria > Steroidobacterales > Steroidobacteraceae > SCUD01. Next base: position 2,971 of record DATJFN010000017.1, read on the forward strand.
CGCGACGCAGAAGCTGCTGCAGATCATCCTGATCGGCCAGCCGGAATTGCGCGAAGTGCTCGCGAGGCCCGAGCTGCGCCAGCTCGCGCAGCGCATCACGGGCCGCTACCACCTCGAGGCGCTGCGCAAGCGCGAGACGCTCGCCTACATTCGCCACCGGCTGCGCGTTGCCGGCGTGACGCGTGACCTCTTCACCGGCGGCGCCCAGCGCGAGCTGCACCGGCTTGCGGGCGGCGTGCCGCGCATCATCAACGTCATCGCCGACCGTGCGTTGCTCGGCGCGTACACGCGCGAGCAGAACGAGGTGAACGGCGCGCTCGTGCGTCGTGCGGCGTCCGAGGTCTATGGCCGGCCGGTGCTCGCGCCGTGGCTCCGCTGGCTCGCCATCGGCGGCTCGGCGGTGGGCGCCGTGCTCCTCGCCTTCGTGCTGTGGCGCGCCTGGCCGGCGTCGGAGCGGCCGGACGTCGCCGCCCAGGCCGTCGCCGCCGTCCCGGACAAGCCCGTCGATGCGCCGAAGCCCGCAACGCCGCCGCGCGAGCCGCTCGGCGCGCTGCTTGCGAAGAACGCGGCGACGAACACCATGGACGCGGCATTCACGACGCTCTTCTCGCTGTGGGGCGCGCAATTCCAGCCGGGGGCAGGCATCGCCTGCGAGCAGGCGAACGCGAACGGGCTCGCCTGCGTCTGGCAGCGCGGCTCGCTCGCGCAGCTGAAGCTCATCAACCGGCCCGCCATCCTTTCACTCATCGATGAAAAGGGGACGGCGCACCAGGTCGTGCTGACCTCGCTCGGCAACGACGGCGCGAGGCTCCTGATCGGCGGCGGCCAGGCGAGCGTGCCGGTCACCGAGCTGTCCGATTTCTGGTTCGGCGAATTCCTGGTGCTGTGGAAGCCGCAATCCACGTTCCTCCGGCCGCTGCGCGCCGGCATGCGCGGCGACGACGTGCGCTGGCTGCGGCAGGGGCTCGAGCAGCTCGCCGGCACGCCCGCGACGCCCGACACCGGCGACTACTTCGACGCCGAGCTGCAGCAACTCGTCGAGAACTTCCAGCGCAGCCGGCGCCTCGCGGTCGACGGAGTCGCCGGCCTGCAGACGCAGCTCGTGCTCGATTCGGCGCTCGGCCTGCCGGGAACGCCAACGCTGGCGCACGCCGGGCCGCAGGCGGGCGCATGAGCTTCATCCTCGACGCGCTCCGCAAGTCCGAGATCGAGCGCCAGCGCCAGAGCGGCCCGAGCATGGCCGAGTTCCCCGTCGCACGCGAGGACCGGCGCCTGCCGGTCGCGCTCATCGCGATCGGCGTCCTGCTCGCGGTCAACGTCGGTGTCCTGCTCTTCTTCCTGCTGCGCGACCAGGCGGCGCCCGCCGCCGCGGCGGCGACGCAGGTCGCAGTCGCGGCGCCCGCGTCCATGACGAGCGCGCCGCCGCCGGGAGCAACCGCCACGGTTCCTGCGCCCGCATCGTCCGCAACCCCGTTGCCGGAGGCGCCCGGTGCGCTGTCCCCGCTGCAGTCCGAGGCGGCAGGCGACGACGATTATTCGGAGTCGGCCCCGCCGATCTATGGCACCCCGTTCACGCTTCCACCCGACGCACCGGACCCGACGCTGTTGCCGGAAGCGGCGGCCCCCGCGCACCCGGGCGTGATCTATGGCCAGGCCCCCGCCTCCGAGGATGCCTCCGCGGTCGCGGCTGCGACGGGCCTGCCCGAGCTGACCGTCGACCTGCACATCTATTCGGAGGACCCGGCGAAACGCTCGGTCTTCATCAACGGCAGGCGCTACGTGCAGGGCGACCACATCGCCGAAGGCCCGGTCGTCGAGCAGATCACGCGCGAAGGCGCGCTGCTCTCGTACCGCGGCCGCCGCTTCCTGCTGCCGCGGCTCTAGACGCCGCTGCATGAACGACGCCGTCCAGCCAGCCCGGGCGCTCGGCGGCCAGGAACTGTCGAACGCGCTCCGCACCGGCATCCACCGGCTCATCGCGCGCGAAGAGGTCATCAACAAGATCAACGTGTTTCCGGTGCCGGATGGGGACACGGGCACGAACCTCGCGCTGACGCTGCAGGCGGTGCTCGCGGCGCTGCGCGCCACCCCCGAGTCGCACGCGGGGGCGCTCCTGACCCGCGTCGCCGATGCCGCACTCGACGGCGCGCGCGGGAACTCCGGCGCGATACTCGCGCAGTTCCTGCTCGGCGTCGGCGACCGTATCGCGCCCCTTTCCACGCTGACCACGCCGGAGTTCGCGGAAGCGCTCGCGGCGGGCGCGGCCTATGCGCGCGAGTCGCTCGCGGAGCCGCGCGAGGGGACCATCCTCACGGTGATCGGCGACTTCGCCGAGGCGGCGCGGGCGGCCACGGCCCGCGGCGTCGACGACTTCCGCCCGCTGTTCCGCGAGGCGCTCGCCGCCGCGCGGGTCTCGCTGGAGGCGACGCCGTCGCTCCTCGAGATGCTCCGCCGCGCGAATGTGGTGGATGCCGGCGCGCTCGGCTTCGTCGAGCTCGTTTCCGGCATGACCGATTACTTCGAGACCGGCATCGCGCCGGCGGACGACGCCTCGATCCAGCTACTCTCCGACGACGAGACGACGGCCGGATCGCAGGTGAACCTCGAGCACCGCTACTGCACGGAGTGCACGATCACGGGGAGCGCCATCGACCGGCGCAGGCTAAGGGAGGAGGCGACGTCGCTCGGCTCGAGCCTCGTCGTCGCCGGCACGCAGAGCAAGGTACGGCTGCACCTGCACACGAACGAGCCGCAGCAGCTGTTTGCGCTCGCCGCGCGCTACGGCGCGGTCGGCGGCGAGAAAGCGGACGACATGCAGCGCCAGCAGGAGATGGCGCACCACGCCTCGCGCCGGCGCGTGGCCGTCGTCATCGATTCGGCGGCCGACCTGCCGGAATCGGTGCTGGAAGCGCTCGACATCCACGTCGTTCCCGTGCGCGTGCATTTCGGCACGCAAAGCTTCCTCGACAAGGTCGGCCTCTCGTCGGAGGAGTTCTTCCGGATGCTCGCATCGAGCCCGGTCCAACCGAAGACGTCGCAGCCACCGCCGGGCGACTTCAGGCGCGCATTCGAGTTCCTCGGGTCGCACTACCAGGCGGTCGTGTACGTCGGGCTGATGTCGAAAGTGAGCGGAACCTTCCAGAGCGCGGAGACGGCGATCTCCCGCGTCCGCACGCGCGCGAAGATCCTGGCGTACGACTCAGGGACCGCGGCGCTCGGCCAGGGCCTCATCGCGATGCGCGCGGCGGAAGTCGCCGCCGAGGGCGGCGATGCGGAGGCGGTGCTCGCGGCTGCAAAGGCGGCCGGCGGGGTCACGCGCACCTGGGGGAGCCTCGTCACGCTCGAGTTTGCCGTGCGCGGCGGGCGCGTGCCCGCCTGGATCAAGCCGGTCGCCAATGCGCTCCGGCTCGTGCCCGTGCTCATGGTCCGGTCCAATGGAAGCCTCGGCATCGGCGGCGTGCTGTTCGGGCGGAACAACCTCTACCGCCGCTTTGGCAAGCTCCTGCTCCGCCGGCTCGACCCCGCACGGCGCTGGCGCATCGGCATCGCGCACGCGAACGTGCCGGAGGGGGCGGCGGCCGTGCGCGAGCAGCTCACGAGCGGCCTGCCGCGCGCGGAAATCCTGCCGGTCATTCCGCTCGGCACCGCGCTCGGCGTCCACACCGGCCCCGGTTGCGTCGTCGTTGCGGCACAGGAGCTTCCCTAAATCAAAAAGGCCGCTAACGGGCGGCCTTCCGCTCTCGCGAGTGGTCAAATATCAACCCGCCTTCGGCATGTCGTCCTTGTCATGCGATGAGTCGTCCGACGGATCAACCTGAGCGCGTGTGGGAACTCGGGGACGACCCTCGCGTTCGCGGCTACGCGTTAAATGATCCGCCGCGCCCTCCGCCCGCTTCGAGCTCGCCCTTCCGTGCATTCAGCCGCTGGCCGACGTGCTCGAGATCCATGTTGGATTTGCGCGCCTCCGCGAACATGCCGCCCGGCTTCTCTTCTTCCTTCACATGGTGCTTGATCATCTCCGAGAGCACCTTCACCTTGGCGTCGAAGTAATCATGGTCGGGCGTCATGGATTCGATGTCGGCAATCAGCTTCTTGGCGCCGGCGTGCTCCACTTCGGCCTCATGATGCTTGTCCTCGTCGCGAGTGGCGGCGAGAAACGCCGGGTAGAAAATCTCTTCCTCGATCGTCGTATGCACCCGCAGTGCCTGGCAGATCTGAGCGGCAAGCTTGCCCTTGCGTTCGGAGTTGCGTGCCTTCTGGAATTGCCCGAACCAGGCCGTGACCTGCTTGTGGTCGGCCTTCAGCAGTGCAATGGCGTCCTTCGATCCCGCGCTCCGACTCCGCCGCCTGGCGCTTTCCGCGCCCCTCGTTGACCGTTCCATAGTCCCTCCAGTGTCCGATGTTCGAGCGTATTCCTCCGTCGCGGGAAAATTCGTCGTCCGGAAGCGGAACTCCAGGTAGGAAGGCCGCCGACGGCATTCGCGCGGATCCAAATGGCGCCACCTAGGAAGGTCGGCCGCGGGCCAGTTGCTCGCCATGCGGCCCGTAAGCGGGCGGCACATAAAAATTGACGGTCTGCAGCGGCCCGCGACCTGTATTGCGAATCTCGTGGGTATCGCCGTGCTCGATGAGCAGGAGCGTTCCGGCGATCAGGGGGACGGTCCGGCCATTCACGGTCGCGCGCCCGGTGCCTTCGATCACGTAGAGCCATTGGTCGGCGCCTCGATGCCGGTTGTCCGGCCCACCTTCCTGGCCACCGGGCGGAAGCACCATGGTGGCGGCCTGTGCACTTCGGTTCGTGATCCCGACATGGAACCCGGGCCGCAGGCTGAGACGCTTGCGCTTCATCGAGGCGCCGACGCGACCCTGGTGCTATTTCTTCTTGCGCGAGCTCGACGAACGCTTGCGCGGCACCTTGGCGCCCGAGCGCCGGGCTTCCGACAAGCCGATCGCAATTGCCTGCTTCCGACTCTTCACCTTCTTGCCGGAGCGGCCACTCTTCAGCGTGCCGCGCTTGCGTTCGTGCATGGCGCGCTTCACCTTGCCCTGCGCTTTCTTCCCGTACTTCCTTGCCATCGCGCCCTCCTGTTCGGTGAGCGCGACTACGCCAAGCAGCGGTGAGTTCGTCTGTAGTCCGAACCAGCGACGCGCGATAGGAAGCCGCTTAACGGCCGGGCCTGCGGTAGTGAAGCCAGACGCGCCAGTAGACGAAGGCAGTGAAGGCGAAGAGCAGGAGCGCCAGCACGACCTGCGTGGGCCGCGTCATGCCCTCCGGATAGATCAACGACGTCAGGTAGTGTGCGATGAACCCGCCCGGGTAGGCCTCGCCACCGCCGCGGACGATGAAGTATTTTTCGAGCGGGGTCAGCGGGCAGATGCCGCCGATGGCCGTGATGACGATGCCCCAGACGACGGCCGGCGCGTGCACCCAGGCGAGTTTCGGCCAGCGCAGCACGAGGAATCCGCCCAGTACCACGAAGGCGATGAACGCGAGGTGCAGGACGAGGACGGCATCCGCGACGATGCGCCAGGTCACTGCGGCTTGACGATGGGCCGCTTCTCCTCGCTCCAGCGCGTGTAGTCGCCGGCGAGATGATAGATGCGCTTGAAGCCCTGTTTCTCAAGCACGCCGAGCGCCAGCGACGCGCGCTTGCCCGACCCGCAGTACACCACGATGTCGCTTTCGCGGGCGTCCGCGAGTTCGGCAATGCGAGCGCCGATCTGGTCGTGCGGGATGTTTATCGCGCCGGGGATATGGCCGTCCGCATACTCCGCAGGCGTGCGCACATCGAGCACGACGAGCGAGCGGTCGGCCCAGGCGATGCGGTCGTTGAGCGCCTTCGGCTCGATCGGCGCCGGACCGGCGGCCCCGGCTGCGAAGGCCAGGGCCGCCAACGCTACGAAGACCGGCAGCCGCCGCATGCCTCAGCCCTCGAGCACGAATGTGACGCGCATGCGCACGCGGTAGGTCGTCACCTTGCCGTTCTCGATCTCGACCTCCTGGTCGGCGATCCACGCGCTCGAGAGGTTCTTCAGCGTCTTGTTGGCGCGCTTGATGCCCTTCTCGATCGCGTCGGCGAAGCTCTTCGACGAGGTCGAGGTGATCTCACTGACTTTGGCGACGGTCATGGCCTCTCCTTCAGGTTGGTTCTTGCGGCCCCCCGCACGAATGATAGCGCTACGGGCGCCCGGCGCGGGGCCGCTATCATGCGCCGTCCAAAGGAGGCTCCCATGTTCCGCAAGCTCCGCAACGCGCTCCTGCGCGGCCTCGTCGTCGTGCTCCCGATCGGCATCACGACCTGGCTCCTCTGGTGGATCGGCAGCTCGACCGAATCGCTGCTGCGGCAGCTCATCCTGCTCGTGATTCCACCCGAGCATTACCTGCCGGGAATGGGCATCGCCGCGGCGCTCGTGGTGCTGCTCGCCGCGGGCACGCTGTTCAATGCCTTGCTGGTGCAGAGCGCGCTCGCTGCCTGGGATCGCTTCCTCGAGCGGATCCCCGTCGGGAAGACCATCTACGGCGCGACCCGCGACTTCGTGCGGTTGATTCCGGCCGGCGGCAAGCGGCGGGACTTGAGGCACGTCGTGCTCGCGCGCTTCGGCGAGGCGCAGGTGATCGGATTCGTCACCCAGGAGGACGCCGCCGAGCTCGGGATCGTCGATGCGAACGAAGGCCTCGTCGCGGTCTAC
>DATJFN010000018.1:0-14213 GCA_035495635.1 Steroidobacteraceae bacterium
AGTTCGTGAAGGCGACCGGGTACGCCACCGTCGCGGAGCGCGTGCCGCGCGCGGAAGACTTCCCCGGCGCGCCGCCCGAAAACCTCGTGGCAGGCTCGGTCGTCTTTTCGCCGCCCGATCACGCCGTGCCGCTCGACAATCATTTCCAGTGGTGGTCGTATGTCCGGGGCGCCGACTGGCGACATCCGGCCGGCGCCGGCAGCGACATCAAGGGCCGCGAGGACTATCCGGTCGTGCACGTCGCCTACGAGGACGCGGAGGCATTCGCGAAATGGGCCGGCAAGCGGCTGCCGACCGAAGCCGAGTGGGAATTCGCCGCGCGCGGCGGAATCGCTGGCGCACTCTACCCCTGGGGCAACGAGTTCCTGCACGACGGCCACTACATGGCCAACACGCACCAGGGTCACTTCCCGAACGAAGACGCGCACGCGGACGCGCACGGCGGAATCGCGCCGGTCGCACAATACCCGGCGAACGGTTACGGGCTCTTCGACGTCGCCGGCAATGTCTGGGAATGGACCAGCGACTGGTACCGCCCCGACTATTACGCGGCGCTCGTGCAGGAAGGCGGCGTCGCGGACAACCCGAAAGGACCGGATTCGTCCAACGACCCGAGCGAGCCGGGAGTCGCCAAGCGTGTGCATCGCGGCGGCTCATTCCTCTGCACCGAGCAGTACTGCTCGCGATACATGGTCGGCACGCGCGGCAAGGGCGAGCCGTCCACCGGCACGAACCACCTGGGCTTTCGGCTCGTGAAAGACCTTTCCATTCAGACGGGTTCCACTGGTCGCTGAACAGGGGCATCATCCGCCACGACCGAGGGGGGATCCTGAGCATCTGGTGCAATTTGCGCTCGGCCGCCGGGCTGGCGGCTGCGACGTTCCTGTTGGGTGCGTGCGCCACAGATGATCTCGCGTCCGGTAGACCGGGCATGTTGCAGTTCGCAATGCATTACACAGAGGCCTGGTGCAGCCAGGATCCCGCCAAGGTGGCGTCGTACTTCGCGGAAAACGGGTCGCTCAAGATCAACGACGGCGAGCCGAACCTCGGGCGCGCCGCGATCACTGAGGCGGTGCGGTCGTTCATGACGGCGTTTCCCGACATGGTCGTCGAGATGGACCGGCTCGATCGCGTCGGCGACCGGTTCCACTACCACTGGACGCTCAAAGGCGCGAACACGGGGCCGGGCGGCACCGGCCGCAAAGTCAGGATCAGCGGCTACGAGGAATGGATCATCGGCTCCGACGGGCTGATATCAAACTCGCTCGGCCACTTCGACGCCGCCGATTACGCCCGCCAGCTCGACCAATAAAAATAAATGGGACACTTTTTCGAAAAGGTGAGCGTTCCCTTCTTGTCCGGCCGCTATATTTGCTTCCGTAGGATTTCACCTACACGGGTGGACCCCACGAAGGCTCTGCGATAGCTTGAGCGCGGGCTTTCGCGGGGGGTTCCTTGCGGTTCTCGTCGATGCATGCGGTCTTCGCCGCACTCACTCTCGGAGCGGCGACGGCCGCGCGATGGACCATCGATGGGTTCGTCGGCGAGGCGATTCCCTACGCTTTCGTCGTAGTTGCCGTCGTGCTCATCGCCTGGCGGACTACGACGCCCATCGCGATCGCATCGACCCTCGTGGGCTGGGCGGCGTCCAATTATCTCTTCGTGGCGCCGCGCCACACGCTTCTCGTCTCGAACCCTCTGAGCTCCATCGCGTTCTTCACCGTCGTCGGCTCGATCATCCTGATCGCCGACCGCATGCGACGCGCGCGCGTGGCCGCGGAGCGCAGCGAGCGGCAGCTCGAGGAGATCAGCAACCGCCTGCCGGCTCTCGTATCGCTCGTGACCCCGGAACGCCGCTTCGCCTGGTGCAACCACGAGTACACGCGCTGGTTCGGCCTCACGCGGCAGCAGATCGTCGGCCGCCCGGTCGCGGACGTGGTGGGCGCCGAGGCCTGGCGTGCGATCGAGCCGCGCCTGGACGCGGCGCTCGCGGGCGATTTCGTCGAGTACGAGACGGAATCGAATTACGCCCTCGGCGGTCGGCGCTGGGTGCACGTGACGTACTCGCCCCATCGCGACGAGGCTGGCCGGGTGCTGGGCGTCGTCGCGATGATCACCGACATCGGCGATCGCAAGCGGGCCGAGCTGAATGCCGCGCTGCTTGCGGACCTGAGCCTTGCCTTCGCCCGGCTGCCGACGGCCGAAGACGCCGCGCGCCAGGTCAGCGAGCGGCTCGTGTTCGGGCTCAACCTGTCGCGCTGCCTGCTGGCCGAGATCGACGAGGAGACCGGCACCGCGCGCATCTTCCACCAGTTCTCGCGCGAGCCTGAGCCGAGCCAGGAAGGCGTGTACGCAGTCTCGGATTTCCTGACCGAGGACGAGAGGGCACTCCTGGCGGCCGGCCAGCCGCTCGTCGTCAACGACGTCCGCGAAGGCCGGGATCCGCAGGCCGCGGAGCGTTTCCGGCAGCTCGGCGTCGGAGCGGTCGTGAGCGCGCCGTACGTCTCCGAGGGGCGCCGGCGCTTCGCGCTCGTCGCCGAGAAGCGCGAGCCCTACGCCTGGAATGCCGACGAGGTGGAGCTGCTGCGCGAGGTCTCCGCGCGCATCTACATCCAGCTCGACCGCGCGCGCGCCGAGCAGGCCGTGCGGCGCAACGAGCTGCGCTACCGGTCGCTCGCGAACGTCCTGACCGACGTGCCGTGCGCGGTCGACCCGATCGGCCGCTTCGTCGCGCCCCAAACAGCCTGGAACCGCTACACCGGTCAGAGCTTCGAGCGGTCACGCGACTTCGGCTGGTTCGACGCCGTCCATCCCGAGGACCGCGAGCCGGCGCGCCAGGCCTGGATCGAGGCCCTGCACGCGCGCAAGCCCTATGAAGTCCGCGTGCGGCTGTGGCACTCGGCGTCCCGCAGTTTCCGCCACATCATCGCGCGCGCGCTGCCGCTCCTCGACGACGCGGGGACGATCCGCGAGTGGGTCGGCGCCTGCACCGACATCCACGAGGAAACCGAGCAGGCGCGCGCCCTGATCGAGGCCGACCGGCGCAAGGACGAGTTCCTCGCGACGCTCGCGCACGAGCTCCGCAATCCCCTCGCCCCGATCCGGAACGGCCTGCACATCCTCAAGCTGACCGGAAAGGCCGAAGGCGCCGTCGCGAGCGTGTACCAGATCCTCGACCGGCAGGTGAACCATCTGGTCCGCCTCGTCGACGACCTCATGGAAGTCTCCCGCATTTCGCGCGGCCGCGTGGAGCTCCGGAAGGGCCAGACCGACGTGCAGGCGGTGATCCACGCCGCCATCGAGACGAGTCGGCCGTTCATCGACGAGGCCGGGCACCGGCTCGAGCTCAGCCTGCCGGCAGAGCCGCTCCGCATCGAGGCCGACGTCATGCGGCTCGCGCAGGTCATCACGAACTTGCTCAACAACGCGGCAAAGTACACCGACCGGGGCGGGCGCATCCTGCTCACGGCGCGCCGCGAGGGCGCGGCCGCGGTCATCTCGGTGCGGGACAACGGGCGTGGGATCAGCGCCGAGATGCTGCCGCGGGTGTTCGACCTGTTTGCGCAGGCGACCCCCGGCCAGGACTATTCGCGCGGCGGGCTCGGCATCGGGCTGACGCTCGTGCGCAACCTCGTGGAGCTGCACGACGGCAGCGTCGAGGCGAGGAGCGAGGGCCTCGGGCGTGGAAGCGAGTTCATCGTCCGGCTTCCGCTCGAAGCGGCGGCGCGCGCGGCCGCGGATGCATTGCCGAGCGTCGGCGGTCCGTTCACCTCCCGGCGGGTGCTCGTCGTCGACGACAATCGCGACGCCGCAGACAGCCTCGGCGTCCTGCTCACGCTGCTCGGCGTCGAGACGCGGACGGCACACGACGGGACCGCGGCGCTCGAGGCGCTCGACGAGTTCGAGCCCTCGGTCGTCCTCCTCGATCTCGCCATGCCGGTCATGGACGGCTACGAGGTCGCCCAGCGCATGCGCCAGCACCCGCACGGCCGGCACGTCACGCTGGTCGCCGTCACCGGCTGGAGCCTCGACCGCGACCGCCTGCGTTCCGAGGCCTACGGCTTCGATCGCCACCTGGTAAAACCCGTCGACCTCGAGGTGCTCCGCGAGCTGCTGGCCGAGCTGCCGCTGGCCCCGGAGCTGGCACGCCGCGCCTGATACGCTCCCGGCATGGGTCTTTTCATCCTGCTGTTCGGCGTCCCGTCGCTTCTCCTCTCGGTCGTCTTCGCCGCAGTGGCGCTCAAGGCGCCGAAGTTCGGCGGCGCCCTCTGCGGCCTGCTGCTCATCTCCGAAGTGCCTCTCGTCTTCTGGGCCGGCCGCGCCGGCTACCTGGACGGCGCGGGCATATGGCTGATGCTCTCGATCGCGATCGTCGTGATCGGCCTCCTCGTCGCACTGGCGCGAACGCTGTGGCCGTCGCAGGATGCGGTTCCGAAGGACGGAAACCCCTGATGGACCTCAAGCTGATCGCAACCGTGTTTGCCTCGGTGTTCGTCGCGGAGCTCGGCGACAAGACCCAGCTCGCGACGATGCTCTTCTCGGCCGAATCCGCGGGCAGCCGCGCGACGGTGTTCCTCGCCGCGTCCGGCGCGCTCGTCGTCGCGACGGCGATCGGCGTGCTGGCGGGTGGATTCGTCGCGCAGCACGTGAGCCCGTCGACCCTCAAGGTCGTCGCCGGCGCGGGATTCATCGCGATCGGCGTCTGGACGTTGCTTCGCGCATGAAGTCGCAGGCCGACAAGGCGGAGGTCTTCCGCGCCCTGCACGCCCGGAAGGGCGCTTTCATCATCCCGAACCCTTGGGACGTCGGCACCGCGCGCATGCTCGCGAAGCTCGGCTTCGAGGCGCTCGCGACGACGAGCGCGGGATTCGCCTTCTCCTCGGGGGTGCTCGACAACCAGGTCGGGCGCGACGCGATGCTCGCCCACGTCGCGAAGATCGCGGCGGCGACCGACCTCCCGGTCAGCGCCGACCTCGAGAACGGCTTCGGCGACGATCCGAAAACCGTCGCCGACACGATTCGCCTTGCCGCGGCGACTGGCATCGCCGGCGGATCCATCGAGGACTCGATCGACCGGCCGGGCGAGAAGGTCTACCCGCTCGCGCATGCCGCGGATCGCATCCGCGCGGCCGCCGAGGCGAAGCGCGCGCTGCCCTTCCCATTCACCCTGACGGCGCGCGCGGAGAACTTCCTCGTCGGCATCCCGGACCTCAAGGACACGATCCGGCGCCTGCAGGCCTACCAGGAAGCGGGAGCCGACGTGCTGTACGCGCCCTGCATCACGACGCGCGAGGAGATCGCCGCCATTGTGAAGTCGGTGGACCGGCCCGTGAACTTCCTCATGGGCACGCAGCCGCAGCGCTTCACGCTCGATGAGCTGTCCGAGCTCGGCGTGCGGCGCGTGAGCGTTGGCAGCGCGCTCGCCGCCGCGGCCCTCGGCGCGTTCCTTCGCGGCGCGCGCGAGATGCGCGAGACCGGGACATTCACGTACACGCAGGAAGCGGCCGGCTTTTCCGAGATCGGCAAGTTGCTCAGTTAATTGCGGGAGAACATCGATGTGCGACGACGTTGCGTTCGAAGACATGGTCGAATACACCCTGCGCAGCAAGGGGATTTCCCGCAGGGAGCTCGGGGCGCTGACCCTCGGCGCGGGCGTCGCCTTCGCGCTGCCACGCGTGGCGAATGCCATGGATACGACCGATTCCGAAGTGGGGATCAAGACGCCTGACGGCACGGCGGATGCGTATTTCGTGCATCCCGCGTCCGGCAAGTACCCGGCCGTTCTCGTCTGGCCGGACATCTTCGGCCTCCGGCCCGCGTTCCGGCAGATGGGCAAGCGACTCGCGGAGTCCGGCTATTCCGTGCTCGTCGTCAACCCGTTCTACCGCACGAAGAAGGCGCCGACCGCGCCCGAAAAAGCGGACTTCAACGACCCGGCGACGCGCGACATGCTGATGGGCCTCAAGGCCACGCTGAATGCGACGACGTCGCAGACGGACGCGAAGGCTTTCATCCCGTGGCTCGATGGACAGGCCTCGGTGGACACGAAAAGGAAGGCCGGCACGACGGGCTACTGCATGAGCGGGCCGATTGCCTTCCAGACGGCGGCGGCGCTGCCCGACCGCGTCGGCGCCGTGGCGACTTTCCATGGCGGCGGCCTGACGACGGACCAGCCGGACAGCCCGCACCTGCTCATCCCGAAGACGAAGGCTCGCTTCCTCGTCGCGATTGCGGAGAACGACGACCAGAAGCAGCCGTCGTCCAAGGACATCCTGCGCGACGCGTTCGCGAAGGCGGGTCGTCCCGCGGAAGTCGAGGTCTACGCAGGCGCACTGCACGGCTGGTGCCCGCCGGACTCGGCGGTCTACAACGCTGACCAGGCAGAGAAGGCCTGGTCACGGCTGCTCGCGCTCTTCAAGGAAGCCCTCGCCTAGGGGGCTTCGCGCTCCTGCGCTGACGGAGGCGGCTGACTCGGCGTTCCCCGACGCGCGCGTTCGGGGAACATTGAACTTATGCGCCCGACAAACCCTTGATACGGAGGAAAAGCATCGGAGGAAACCGACATGAACGCCTCGACTCAAGTCCCACCCGTCACCGTGCGCCACCTGGTCTCCGCCCCCGCCACCGAGCTATTCGACGACTGGCTGGATCCCGGCAAGCTCGCGATCTGGATGCGGCCGGCCGACGCCAAGAAAGCGAAGGTGAAAGTCGATCCTCGCGTCGGCGGCGAGCTCGACGTCGTGATGCACACGAAGAGGCGTGACCTGCCGCACAAGGGCGTCTACAAGGTCATCGACCGCCCGAGCCGACTGGCCTTCGCCTGGTTCTCGCCGGCGGCGCCCGATCACGAGTCGCTCGTCACGATCGATTTCATGCCCGTCGGACCATCTACGGAAGTGACACTCACGCACGAGAACCTCGCTGCCGACGACATGGTCGAGCGGCACACCGAGGGCTGGACCCGAATCCTCGAGCTGATGTCCGAGTCTTACGCGAAGGCGGCCTGAGACGGACTCCCCGCTTGACGGGGCGATTGGGTGCGACTAATATTCACCCATATGGGTGAATATAGAAAACCGGGCATGGATCGCGTCCTCGGCGCGGTGGCCGACCCGACGCGGCGCGCGATCCTCGCGCGCCTCGCGATGTCGGACGCGCGCGTCACGGAAGTCGCGGGCGCGTTCCCGATCTCTCTCAACTCCGTTTCAAAGCACGTGCGCAAGCTCGAGGAGGCCGGACTCGTCCGGCGCGACGTGCGCGGCCGTGACCACGTGCTTTCGCTGAATGCCGCGCCGCTCGCCGAGGCCGCGGCCTGGATCTCCCACTACCAGCGCTTCTGGGAAGACAGCCTCGCCGCGCTGGACGAATTCGCCACGGGCAAGAAAACCAACCGGAGGAAACCGAGATGAACGCCGTCGCCAATGTTCCCGCCCTCACCGTCCGCCGCGAGATCGCGGCGCCGCCGGCCGAGCTGTTCGATGCCTGGCTGGACGCCGACAAGCTCTCGCAGTGGATGCGCCCGGGTGACACCCAGCGCTCGCAGGTGAAGCTCGACGCGCGCGTCGGCGGCGAGTTCGAGATTGTCATGTACACGCCGAACGGCGCCGTGCCGCACACCGGCACCTATCAGGAGATCACGCGGCCGAAGCGCCTCGTTTTCACCTGGAATTCGCCGTATGCCGGCTCGCACGGCTCGCTCGTGACGGTCGACTTCAAGCCGAAGGGCCGCGGCACCGAGATCGTGCTGACGCACGAGCGCCTGCCGAGCGAAGAGATGGTCAAGGCGCACACCGGCGGCTGGACCAGCATCCTCGAGCGGATCGCGGCCGTCTTCGCCGACACTCGCGCAACGGCATAACCAAAAGGGGACGGTCACATTTAAATGTGACCGTCCCCTTTTAGCAGCGTGAGGTGAGCTGCGCGCCGGAAAGCTGCATTTCCTGCAGCGCGCGCTGGCCGTCGCCGGGCTGTACGTCCACCGCGCGCACGGCGTCGGTCAGCACCTTCACGTCGAAGCCCTCGCGCTTCGCATCGAGCACCGTCGCCCGCACGCTGTAATCGGTCGAAAGCCCACCGACATACACGCGATGCACGCCCGCCGCGCGCAGCTGCGAGGCGAGCGTCGTGTCCTGGAACGCCGAGAGCGCGTCGCGATCGGCCGTCGTCGCCTTCGAGATGATGCTCGCGCCCGCCGGCACGCGCAGCGTCAGCGCGAAGGCCGCGCCATCCGTGCTCGCGACGCAATGGCGCGGCCAGGGGCCGCCGCGCACCTTGAACGACACGTGGTTGGGCGGGTGCCAGTCGCGCGAATAGAAGATCGGGAGTGCCGCGCGCTCGAAGAGGCTCACGATGCGGTTGATCGGCTTGATGACTTCATCGCCCGCGGGCACGCTGAACGTGCCGCCCGGCAGGAAATCCCGCTGCACGTCGATGACGAGCAGCGCGTCCCCACGCCCGATGTGAGATGCCTTCACGGCTCTCGTCCCCCCTGGCGGGCGCCATGTTATACGATTTCCGGCCCATGCCCGGCCAGCTCGACTCCGACTCGCTGCTCCTCCTACACGATGCGCTCGCGGAACTCGAAGAGGGTTTCGTGACGCTCCCCGATCCCGCGACGCGGTCAGCGGACCCCGCGTCGCTTCGCCGCGTGCTGCTCGAAGTCGCCGGGCGCATGCGGAACAACTATCCCTACTACCACCCGCAGTACGCCGGTCAGATGCTGAAGCCGCCGCACGCCGTCGCACGCCTCGCCTACGCGCTCGCGATGTGGATCAACCCGAATAACCACGCGCTCGACGGCGGCCGCGCCAGCTCCGCAATGGAGAAGGAAGCCGTCGCGGAGATCGCGCGCATGTTCGGATGGAAGACGCACCTCGGCCACCTCACGAGCGGCGGCACGATGGCGAACCTCGAGGCCCTCTGGGTCGCGGGCCAGCTGAAGCCCGGCTCGACGGTGCTCGCTTCCTCGCAGGCGCATTACACGCACAGCCGCATCAGCGCCGTGCTGAAGCTGCCGTTCGAGCCCATCGCAGCCGACCGCGACGGCCGCATGGACCTCGCGGCGCTGGAGAAGCGGCTGGACGCCGGCGGCGTCGGCATCGTGGTCGCGACGCTCGGCACGACCGCAGTTGGCTCCGTGGACCCGCTGCCCGGGATCCTCGCGCTCCGCGAGCGATACGGTTTCCGGCTGCACGCCGACTGTGCCTATGGGGGCTACTACGTGCTGGCCGGCAAGCTCGAGCCACCCGCCCGCGCGGCTTACGATCGGCTCGGCGAGGTCGACTCGATCGTGATCGACCCGCACAAGCACGGGTTGCAGCCTTACGGCTGCGGCTGCGTGCTGTTCCGCGATCCGGCGGTCGGCACGCACTACCGCCACGACTCGCCCTACACCTACTTCAGCTCCGATGACCTGCACCTCGGGGAGATCAGCCTCGAGTGCTCCCGCCCGGGCGCGGCGGCGGTGGCGCTCTGGGCGACGCAGCGCCTTTACCCGCTCGCGCGCGGCGGGGAATTCGCGAGCATGCTCGAGGAATGCCGCGCCGCGGCGCTCGAATTCCACGCGCGGCTCGCAGATGACCCGCGCTTCATCGCCGCGTTCCCTCCCGAGCTCGACATCGTCGTGTGGGCCATGCGCGCGCAGGATGCCGCCGATTCCTCCGCGAAGGCTCGCGCGACCTTCGAGCGCGCCGAAAAGGCGGGCCTGCACCTGGCGCTGGCGGAGCTCCCGGTGGAATTCTTCGGAAATCCGTGGGGTTCCGGCGGCACGGTCACGTCACTGCGCTCGGTGTTCATGAAGCCGGAGCATCGCGGGGCGCTCCCGGCGATCGCAAAGCTGCTGTCAGAAAGCGCAGGCTGACGCGCGTAAAATGGCGGCCTGATGGGCGCACGCGCTATCGTCATTCTTCTCGGTCTCTCGCTGCCGGTGGCAGCCGTCGCCGGAGCGCCGATCTTGAATCGCCCGCTCCACGCCGTGCACGAAGACCCGGCACCGCTCCTGTACCAGTCCGTCGGCCGGCCCTGGGGCGACCTGCCCGTGATTGCGGCCGAGCCGGTCATCGGCGCCTTCCTCGGTCCCTTCGTCACGCACGGCGCCCAGGTCGACGGCGGCCGAAAGCTCATCGAGCATTTCAAGCTCGCCGATCCGGCGCCCGCAATCACGTCGGCGCTCGGCCGCGAGACCTGCGCGCTCGTCGCCTGCACGAACCTCATCCCGGACGTCGAGGACAACGCGCTGACGCTCTCGGTACGCACGACCCACTGGACGCTGACGCACCTCGAGACTGCCTGGGACCGTTACCGCATCACCTACAAGGTAGACGCGCGGCTCCTCGACAATACGCGCGACAAGGTGCTCGCCTCGGCTGAGTACGTCTACAGCGAGAAGTACGACGACCCGGACAAGGCGCCATTGCTCGAGGACATGCTGCGCGACGACGGGTCACTTTTGAAGTCGAAGTTCCGCGAGGTCGAGCCGCTCGCGGTCGCGGAGCTCAAGGAAGAAATCGAGGAGGACCTGCGACACAATGGCCTCCTGGGCCGCAGCTGAATGGCGGGTAAGAGTCCCGCCCAACACAAGGGGGAGTTGCAATGAAGAACGTCAATTGGGGGAAGTTCGTCCTGGGCGCGCTCATCGCGGCCGTCATCTGCTTCATCAGCGACGGATTCCTGCACCAGAAGCTCGTCGACATGCAGTGGCACGAACTGATGGATCCTCTCGGGCTCGGGATGGGCGAGCACAAGCACGGCGGCATGATGTGGTTCGCGGTCTTCGAGGCCGGACGCGGCTTTCTGACCATGTATGTCTACGTGCTGCTTCGCCCGCGCCTCGGCCCCGGCGCCATGACCGCCACCTGGGCGGGCGTCGTTGCCTGGGTCGCGTATTCGCTGACAGGGCCCGCGCAGTTCATCCCGCTCGGCTTCTACAGCACCTCGCTGTGGGCCTCGGTCGGCGCCTACCAGCTCGTGTTCTCCATCATCGCGGCGATCGTCGGCGCGGCGCCGTACAGCGAGGAGAAAACCGCCCATGCATGAGCGAAACGCGCGCTTCGCCGTCGCGATCGCCGTGATCGCGGGCCTCGCGATTCCCGTCGCGGACGCCGACGTGGTGACCGACTGGAATGCGTTCGCCTGCCAGGTCGTCTACGACGCCAAGCTCGGCCCGCCGATGGCGAACCGCGCGCTGGCGATGACGCAGACGGCCGTGTTCGAGGCGGTCAACCGCATCACGGGGCGCTACCCGGCGGGCAAGTCCGGCGAGGGAACGGTCGGGAACGCTTCGGTCGACGCCGCGGTCGCGGCCGCGAATCGCGCGGTCCTGTCGGCGGCGGCGCCGGCGCAGCGTGCGGCGATCGAAGCCGCCTACGAGAAGGCGGTGGCCGCCGTTGCGAACGGCGATGCCCGGAAAGCGGGCATCGCCGTCGGCGAGCGTGCCGCGGCGGCGGTCATGGAGGCCCGGCACGACGATGGCGCCATGACGGCCGAGAGCTACCGACCGCCGACCAGGCCGGGCGTCTACATCCCGACGGCGATTCCGGCGATTCCGCAGTGGGCGGGGCGCAAGCCCTGGATGCTCGAGAGCCCTTCGCAGTTCCGTCCGGGCCCGCCGCCGAAACTCAACAGCGCCCTCTGGGCGCGCGACTACAACGAGAGCAAGGCGCTCGGCGCGGCGAAGAGCACGGCACGGACGCCCGCGCAGACGGAGATCGCGAAGTTCTGGGAGGCGAACATGCCTTCCATTTACTACGTGATCCTTCGCTCCGTCGCGACGCAGGCCGGGCGCGACGTGACGCGGAACGCGCGGCTGTACGAAGCCGTGGCCCAGGGCATGGACGACGCGATCATCGCCGTCTTCGACGCCAAGTATCACTACCTGTTCTGGCGCCCGATTACGGCGATCCGGAACGGCGACGAGGACGGCAACGACGCGACGCAGCGCGACGCGTCCTGGATGCCGTTCATCGAGACGCCGATGCATCCGGAGTATCCCTGCGCCCACTGCATCCTGGCGGCGACGGTCGGCACGATCCTGAAGGCCGATGTCGGACTCGACCCGATGCCCGAGCTTTCGGGGACGAGCTATACCGCCGAAGGCGTGACGCGGCGCTGGAAGTCGGTCGAGGACTTCATGCAGGAAGTGGACGAAGCGCGCATCTACGACGGCGTGCACTACCGGAACTCGACGGAAGTCGGCACCGCGATGGGCAGGCGGGTCGGCGAGCTCGCGGTGAAGAAGCACTTCGCGGCGGCCGCAAATCCGTGATCCGTTGGCAGGACAACCTGATCGGGATCGATTGGAACGCGGCGTCGGAGCTGTACCGGATCGCGCCGCTCGGCGAGAAGAGCGCGGACGACCTCCGCGTTTCGTTCACGAACAGCATGTTCCGCTGCTTCGTGTTCGACGAGGAGCTTCTCGTCGGCGCCGGGCGCGCAGTCGCGGACGGCATCGACTGCTCGTACCTCTGCGACGTCGCGGTGCACCCGGGCTACCAGGGGCGCGGCCTCGGGAAGGCGATCATCGGCCGGCTCCGCGACGCCTCCGCGAATCACCGCAAGATCATCCTGTACGCGAATCCCGGCAAGGAGGGCTTCTACAAGAAGCTCGGCTTCCTGCCGATGAAGACGGCGATGGCGATCTTCAGGAACCGCGAGCACGCGATCAGCACCGGCCTCGTGGACGAGGCGTGACGGAGGCAACCGAGTGAGCAGCTATCAGGCCGTGGTCGAATGGGGCCGGAACGGCGCGAAGTTCACCGACAACCGCTACAGCCGCGGGCACCGCTGGCGCTTCGACGGCGGCGTGGAGATCCCCGCCTCCGCTTCCCCGCACGTCGTGCCGCTGCCGATGTCCGTGCAGGCCGCCGTCGACCCGGAAGAGGCGCTGGTCGCATCGCTCTCGAGCTGCCACATGCTCTTCTATCTCTCGATCGCGGCGGGGCGCGGTTACGTGATCGACCGTTACCGCGACGAGGCCGAGGGCCAGATGACGAAGTCCGAGGGCGGGAAGCTCGCCATGACGCGGGTGACGCTGCATCCCGACGTTCAGTACGGCGGTGAGAAGAGGCCGACACGCGAGGAAGAGGACGCGATGCACCATGAGGCGCACGACGAGTGTTTCATCGCCCGCTCCGTCAAGACGGACGTCCGCTGCGAACCGGTGCGGCCATGAATGACAACGAGCGCAGGAAGCCGGGCCCGCAGGAGGCGCATGGCACGGAGGCGGCCGAAGCCGCGCTGGCCCGCGCTTACGAGGGCGCGCGCGCCTACCTCCGCACGACCCGCGATCAGTCCACGTACGTGCCCGTCACGCAGGCCGAGGTCCGCAGGCGCCTCGGCACGCAGCTTCCGGAACGGGGCGAGCCCTCGGAAAAGATCATCGCGTCGCTGATCGAGGCGCGGAAGGACGCGACGGCCCCGACAATGGGCGGCCGCTTCTTCGCCTACGTGATCGGCGGCACGCACCCGGCGGGGGTCGCATCCGAGATCCTGAACGCGGCCTGGGACGACAAGCCGGGAACGCCGCTCGTCTCGCCGTTCGGCTGCGCGATCGACGGGCTCGTCGGCGAGTGGGTGCTGGAGCTCCTCGACCTGCCGCGCGAATCGAGCGTCGGCATCGTGACGGGCGCGAGCCTCGGCAACTTCCTCTGCATCGCCGCCGCGCGTCATGCACTCCTGAAGCGCGAAGGCTGGGACGTCGAGGCGCAGGGCCTCTACGGCGCACCGGTCATCCACGTCCTCATCTCCGACGAGGCGCACCCGACGGTCCACAAGTCGCTCCGGCTTGCAGGACTCGGCGCGAAGCGCGTCATCCCGATCGAGACGGACGCCCAGGGCGCGATGCGCGCCGACCGCCTGGCGGCCGCACTCAAGTCCGTCAAGGGCCCCGTCCTCGTGTCCTCGCAAGCCGGGAACATCAACACCGGCGCGATGGATCCCTACGCCGAGATCGGCCCGATGTGCCGCGAGCGCGGCGCCTGGCTGCACGTGGACGGCGCCTTCGGCCTCTGGGCGCGCGTGAGCCCGGAGCTCGCGGGCTCGATCCGCGGCGTCGAGCTCGCCGATTCCTGGGCCACCGATGCGCACAAGATGCTGAACACGCCCTACGACGCGGGTTTCGGCATCGTACGCGATAGCGCGGCGCACGTCGGCGCCATGGATATCGCGGCGACTTACCTCGTGCAGGCGGAAGGCGCGCGCGATCCCTCGCGCTTCGT
>DATJFN010000019.1:0-21793 GCA_035495635.1 Steroidobacteraceae bacterium
ATTTATTTCGCTCGCTCGGTAACCTGCCCGGCGCTCGTCCGCGTCCACGACGCCGCACCGCGGCACGCGCTGGCGTTGCCGAGCGGCGACGGGTGGCGAGCGAGCGACTAAGTTCCGGCGGAGCGAGCGAGCCAGCCCGGCGCCGCGATGGCAGCGCCAGCGCGCGCCACGATGGAGCGGCCGAAGGCTGCGGCTCAGCGCCGCTTGGGAAGATCGAGAGAGACGAGGAAGTATTCGAACAGGTAGTTGACGAGCGAAAGCTCGCTGTGCAGCCGATGGTCCGAGTCCAGGATGTGCAGCGTCGCCGAATACTCGCGCGCGAACTTCATGCTGTTCTCGACCGGCACCACCTCGTCCCGCCACCCGTGGACGATCGTCTTCGGGCAGGGCGCGGGCTTCGAGGTCAGCTGCTCCATGCCCGGCATGAAGAACGCGGGCGCCATCAGGAAGAGGCCGCGCGCATGCAGGAGCGCCGACGCCGATGTCGCGACGTAGCCGCCCATGCTCGAGCCGACGAGCACGAGGTCGCCGCGCAGGTCGCGGCAGAAGCTGAGCAGGCGGGTGACGCGGTCGCGCGCGTCGCTGACGCCTCGGTAGTCGACCGAGTCGACGTTCCAGCCTTCGCTCTTTGCGACTTCGGACATCGCGGAGATCTTGGTGCCCCACGGCCCGCTTTCGAGCCCGTGCGAGAACACGACGTGACGGCTCGCCATGCGCGGATGTTATCAGCCCGCGCGCGGACGCCACAGCAGGGCGTCGAGGTCGAGGCCGGCGGACTTGCCGAGGTTGACCCGGCCATTGCGGAAAACGACGCCCTCCTCTTCGAGCAGGCGGCGCTGCAGGCGATGCGCCTTCGATCCCGCGGGCAGGCTGATGCGGCCCTGCGCGTTGAGCACGCGGTGCCAGGGAAGCTTGAGGCTCGCGGGCGCGACCTTGAGCGCATGGCCGACGAGCCGTGCGCGCCGCGGCAGGCCCGCGCGCCGCGCAATGCCGCCGTAGCTCGCGACCTCGCCGCGCGGTATCGCGGCCACCGCCTTCCAGATTCGCTCGAGCGACTTGCGGTCCGTCACAGTCATGAGCAGCGATTCTAGCGGCGGCGAAGGCGCGTGCTATCGTCGCACTGCCGTGGACGCAGAGGACGACCGGACCCAGATCGACCCGCGGGCCAATCCCTGGGCGATGCTCGCGGCGCTTCCCCTGTTCTCCGGCCTGCCGAAGAGCGTCGTCGACGCGGCCGTCACCGATCTCGAGTGGCTGTCCCTGCCCGGCGGGCACCTGCTGTTCGAGGCCGGAAGCCCTGCCGACGCGGTGTATTTCGTCGTCAGCGGCTGCCTCGGCGTGTACGGCCCGGGCGGGGAGCTGGTTGGTCGCGTCGCCGCCGGCGAGACGGTCGGCGAGATGGGCCTCATCGTCTCGAGCCCGCGCCGCGCGACCGTCAGGGCGCTGCGCGACTCGGAGCTCGCGCTGATTTCCGCGAGCACCTTCGAGCGTGTGCTGCTCGGTCACCCGGAAGCGGTCCTGCGCCTCGCACGCATCACGGTGCAGCGCATCGACGAGCGCGACGCGGAGCAGCGGCGCGTGACGACGCCGCGCACCCTTGCGATGATCCCGCTCGACGCCGCCATCGACGCCGCCGGCGAGGCGGAAAGCCTCGTGAACGCGCTCTCGCGATTCGGGCGCGCCGACCTCGTCAGCCGCGAGCGCGCCGGCGGCCACAGCCCGCAGTGGTTCCACGAGCGCGAATCACGCAACGATTTCGTCGTCTATGCGGCGGACGCGGGCGACACGCCTTGGACCCGGCTGTGCCTGCGCCAGGCCGACGTCGTGCTGCTCGCCGCGCGCGCCGCAGGCGACGGCGCGGCGTGGACCGGCCGGCCGTGGCAGGACGGCAGCATGCGCCGCGCGGAGCTCCTTCTCCTGCACGAGGGCGGGATCGCGGATGGCGCCGCGGCGCGCTGGCAGGCGAGCCATCCCGGCATCCCGCATCACCATGTGCGCGGACCCGGCGACTATGACCGGGTCGTGCGCCTCCTGACCGGACGCGCCGTGGGGCTCGTGCTCTCCGGAGGCGGCGCCCGCGGTTTTGCCCATCTCGGCGTCGTGCGCGCGCTGCGCGAGCATGGCGTACCGATCGACCTCGTCGGCGGAACCAGCATGGGCGGCATTCTCGCGGCGGGCGTCGCCTCGGACTGGAGCGACGCGGAGCTCGCCCTGCGCTTCAAGCGCAGCTTCGTCGACACCAACCCGCTCTCCGACTTCACGCTGCCGATCGTATCGCTCGTGTCGGGGCGCAAGGTCGGCATGCTGCTGCGCCGCGAGTTCGGCGACATCGACATCGGCGACCTCCCCCTGCCTTTCTTTTGCGTCTCGTCGAACCTGACGACCGGCCGCATCGCCGTGCACCAGCAAGGCCCGCTGTGGCGGTGGCTGCGCGCTTCCGTCGCGATCCCCGGCGTGCTGCCGCCGGTGTTCCAGGGCGGCGAGGTGTTCGTCGACGGCGGCGCGATGAACAACCTGCCGGTGGACGTGATGCGCGCCAAGGGCCGCGGGCCGGTCGTCGGCGTCGATTGCGGGATGGACCGGGCCTTCACGACGGACGTCGACGCGACCGAGACGCCGTCGGTGTGGAAGCTGTTCGGCCGCGGCGGCCGCCGGCGCCCCAATATCCTCCGGATCCTGTGGCGGGCCGGCATGGTGAACAGCGCCACGGCAACCCTGGAGCGCCGCATGCAGAGCGACCTCCTGATCACGCCGGCGCTCGAGTCGCTCGACCTCCTCGACTGGAAGGGCTTCGGGCGAGCGATCGAGATCGGCTACCGCGACGCCTGCGAGCGGCTCGCCGGCGGCGCCCTCGCTCAACTTCGCAAGGTGTACGCCCCCGGCACGCTATCCTGAGCCGCATGGGGAAAGCCCGCGGCTGGCAGTTCTGGATCGACCGCGGCGGCACGTTCACGGACATCGTCGGCCGCGCACCGGACGGAACGCTGCGCGTCGCGAAGCGGCTCTCGGAGAGCGGCGGCCCCGTGGACCCGGGCGTCGCCGGCATCCTCGACCTGCTCGCGCGCGAAGGCGGCGCAGGCGCCGCCATCGATGTCATCCGGATCGGCACGACCGTCGCGACCAACGCGCTCCTCGAGCGCCGCGGCGTCCCGACCGCGCTCGTCGCGACCGCGGGTTTCGGCGACGCGCTCGCGATCGGCTACCAGAACCGGCCGCGGCTCTTCGACCTGCACATCCGGCTGCCGGCGCCGCTCTACTCGGAAGCGATCGAGGCCGCGGAACGCGTCACGGCCGAGGGCAGCGTGCTGCGCGCGCTCGATGAGTCCCGGCTCGAGTCGGACCTTCGCCGCCTCCGCGCGCGCGGTATCGAGAGCGTGGCGATCGTCTTCCTGCACGGGTTCCGGCATCCGGGCCACGAGCAGCGCGCGGCCAGCATTGCGCGCGGGCTCGGCTTCGCCGAAGTGATCGCCTCGCACGAAGCTTCGCCGCTCATTCGCTTCGTGAGCCGCGGCGACACTACCGTGGTGGACGCCTACCTCACGCCGCTCCTCGCCCGCTACGTGCGCGCGTTCCGGGCCGGACTCGGCGAGCGGCACGCCGGCACGCGGCTCGAGTTTATGCAGAGCAACGGCGGGCTCGTTGCGCCCGAGTCGTTTCGCGCCTGCAATGCCGTGCTGTCGGGTCCCGCCGGCGGGCTGGTCGCCACGGCTCGCGTCGCCGAGAGCCAGGCGCGCCGGCGGCTGATCGCCTTCGACATGGGCGGCACCTCGACGGATGTCGCGCTCTACGACGGCGCCCTGCCGCAGCGCTTCGAAACGCTGGTCGCCGGCGTCCGCCTGCAGGCGCCGATGATGAACATTCATACCGTCGCGGCCGGCGGCGGATCGATGCTCGCGTACGAAGGCGGACGGCTCCTCGTCGGCCCGCAGTCGGCCGGCTCGCGGCCCGGGCCTGCCTGCTACCGCAACGGCGGGCCGCTCACCGTTACCGACGTGCAGGTGCTGCTCGGGCGCATCCGAGCATCCAGCTTTCCCGCCATCTTCGGCCCGGAGGCCAGGGAGCCGCTGGACGAGGCCGTGGTGCGCGGGAAGTTCGACGCGCTCGCAGCCACGGTCGCTCAAGCGACGGGCGCTCCCGCCGACCCGCTCCGCCTCGCCGCGGGCTTCCTGGACGTCGCAATCGAGTCGATGGCGCGCGCGATCCGGCACGTGTCCGTGCGCGAGGGCCACGACCCGGCCGAGTTCGCGCTCCTCTGCTACGGCGGCGCAGCGCCGCAGCACGCCTGCCGGGTCGCGGATGCGCTCGGCATCGGCGAGATCCTGATCCATCCGCTCGCGGGCGTGTTCTCGGCCTGGGGAATCGGCCTCGCCGATCGCCGGCTGCTGCGCCGGCAGACGCTCGAGCGCGCGCTCGACGCAACGACTCGCGCGGGGCTCGACGCCGCGTTCGAGTCGATCAGCGCGCCGCTCGTCGAGGCGATGGTCGCGCAGGGTGCGGAGAGGCGCGAGGTGTGCCTGCGCCGCTCGCTCGAGCTGCGCGCGCCTGGAACGGAAACCGCGCTCGACATCCCGTACGGCGCGCTCGATGCAGTCACGGAGGATTTCAGGGCCGAGTTCGCGAGGCGCTTCGGTTTCGCGCCGCCGGCGGAGGCGCCGCTCGTCGCGACGCTTCGCGTCGAGGCCGTGGTCGCGGGCGAGCGCGACGCGCCCCCGCTCGCAGCGGCGGCGCCGGCTGCCGACGCGCGCGTGCGCGCCTGGTTCGGCGGGTGGCAGGACGTGCCGCTCGTCGACCGCGAGTCGCTCGCCGCGGGCAGGACGGTCGACGGTCCCGCCCTGCTCGTCGAGCCGAACTCGACGACGGTCGTCGAGCCCGGCTGGGGCGCGGAGCGCCTTTCCGACGGCACGCTCCATCTCGTACGGCGCAAGCGGCACGCCGCGGCGGCCGTGGACGCGCGGCGCGCGGATCCTGCCCAGCTCGAGCTCTTCAATCACCGTTTCATGCAGGTCGCCGAGCAGATGGGCGCCGTGCTGCAGGCGACAGCCGTTTCGGTCAACATCCGCGAGCGGCTCGACTTCTCCTGCGCGCTGTTCGACGCCGACGGTGCGCTGATCGCGAATGCGCCGCACATGCCCGTGCACCTCGGCTCCATGGGCGCGAGCGTACGCGCGGTCGTCGCGGCGAATGCCGGTGAGCTTCGCCCGGGCCGCGCCTGGATGCTGAACGCGCCCTACGCCGGCGGTACGCACCTACCCGACATCACCGTCGTGAGCCCGGTGTTCGCCGGCGGCGGCGCGAAGCCCGCCTTCTTCGTCGCATCGCGCGCGCACCACGCCGACATCGGCGGCATCACACCCGGCTCGATGCCCCCTGCCTCACGCACCATCGCCGAGGAAGGCGTCCTGTTCGACAACTTCCTGCTGGTGGACGGCGGCGCGATCCGCGAGGACACCCTGCGCCAGCGGCTCGCCGCGGGTCCATGGCCGGCACGCAATCCCGGGCAGAACGTCGCCGACCTCAAGGCCCAGCTCGCGGCCAACGCGCGCGGCGTCGCCGAGCTTGAGGCGCTGATCGCGCGCACCGGCCTCGACACCGTCGTGCGCTACATGGGCCACGTGCAGGACAACGCGGAGGCCTGCGTGCGCGAGGTCATCGGCCGGCTCGGTGACGGCGGCATGCGCTACGAGATGGACGACGGCAGCGCCATCGAGGTCGCGGTGCAGGTAGACCGCGCCGCGCGGAGCGCCGTCGTCGACTTTGCCGGCACATCGCCGCAGCAGCCGGGCAACTTCAACGCGCCGCTCGCCGTCTGCACGGCCGCCGTGCTCTACGTGTTCCGCACGCTGGTCGACGCCGACTTCCCGCTGAACGAAGGTTGCCTGCGCCCGCTCACGGTCCGGGTGCCCGCGGGATCGATGCTGAATCCGGTCGCGCCGGCCGCAGTCGTCGCGGGCAACGTCGAGACCTCGCAGTGCATCGTCGACGCGCTCTTCGGCGCGCTCGGCGTGCTGGCGGCCTCGCAGGGCACGATGAACAACCTGACCTTCGGCGACGCGGCGCACCAGTACTACGAAACGATCGCAGGAGGCTCCGGCGCCGGCGCGGCATTCGACGGCGCCTCCGGCGTGCAGACGCACATGACGAATTCCCGCCTCACGGATCCCGAAGTGCTCGAGAGCCGGCACCCGGTCCTGCTGCGCGAGTTCCGCTACCGCCGCGGCTCGGGGGGCGCGGGCCGGCACCGCGGCGGCGACGGGCTCGTGCGCCGCATCGAGTTCCGCGCGCCGATGACGGTCGCCGTGCTGGCGAATCACCGGCGCATCGCCCCCTTCGGCATCGCGGGCGGCGCGGCCGGCGCGAAAGGAATCAACCGGATCGTCCGGGCCGATGGCGAAACGGTCCTGCTCCCGGCCTGCGCGGCGGAGCGCGTCGAGGCCGGCGACGCGATCGAGATCGAGACCCCCGGCGGGGGCGGTTTCGGCTAGAAGATCCCGACGGCCGGGACGTCGAGCTCGGCGAGCACCTGCGAGAGCCCCGAGTCCGGGAGACCAGCAAGGTTCGGGCTCACGGTCTGCACGCGGCTGCCGCCGGCTCGATGGGTCACGAGCCAGGCGTGAAACCGTCCGGGCCCGAAGCCCGGGATCCCGAACAGCAGGCTCACGATGCCCTGCTCGCGCCGGCGATCGCGGTTGATGCGCTCGTCGCAGACTGCGAACCAGCGGTCGCCGGCCTCGCGTTCGGCGAACGCGCCGCGCGCCTCGAGCGTCGCGAGGAAATCACGCATCTGCGCCTCGGCGCGCCGCCAGGTCTGCGGCTCGTTCGGCTCGAAGACCACCCAGCGCGTGCCGCGCTCGATGCTGTTGAGAACGAGGAGCGCCAGGCGCCGCGCGGCGAGCGAGCGCCAGTCTGCGGCGCCCGCCCCCGGGCCCGCGAGCGTCGCGACCTTCGGCGCGTCGCGCCCGGCGCGTCGCACGGTCTGCACGGTGTTGACGCCGGCGGCCGCGAGGCGGCCGCGCTGCTCGTCGTCCACGGCGCAGGCGAGCTTGAGGCCCGGCCGCAGGAGCGCCTCCTCGCCGCAGGCGCCCATCCACACCGGCCAGTGCTCGGATGCGCGCGAGAGCGCCCCGGCGACGGCGCCCGACGGCGCGAACGCCTCGAAGCGGCCGCGCAGCTTGTCGTAGCCGAGGAGGCGCGGGAAGAACATACAGGCCGAGTCCGAGGGCAGCGGCCAGTGCCGCATCTCCGCGAGCGCCTTTGCGGCACTGTCCCAGGCTCGCGGCGGGTCCACGAACAGGAGCGCGCGCCGCTCGCGGCAGTAGCGGTTCGAGACGAGCAGCGTGCTCGCGCCGACGTCGACGTCGCGTGCGAGCGGCGGAATGCACAGCAGGTTGAAGCCGTCGACGGCGTCGAGCGCGAAGATGCCGGTGCGCTGCGCAGCCGATCCGATGATGTCGTAGTCCGTGAGCGGCGCGCCGTCGTCCGCATCGGAGCCCGAGAATACGTAGCCCGCGATCCCGCGCGGGTTATTTCGCGGCGTCGGGTCGGGCCGGATTCGCGGCACCGGCCCCGCAACGTGCGCGAGCGCGGACTCGGCGAGCACCGACTCGACGAATCGCGGCGAGTCCGGCGAGACCGACACGCGCCGGTAGATCTCCTGGTCCTCGATGTGCTCGGAGCCCGGCGTGCGCACGCGCTGGATCACGAGGTTGAAGCAGTCCTCCTCGTTCTCGCCGATGCCGTCGTAGTCGACGGCCGCGCGCAGGAACTCGCGCGTGCCGGGCGCGAGCGCCTCGAGGACGAGCGGCTGCACGCCCGCCGGCAGCTCGAGCGTGCAACAGCGCGCGCCATTCGCGACGCGCACGACGATCGCGGAGCGCCCGCCGTTCTCGAAGTATTGCTCGACTGCGTAGGAAAGCGTCGACGGCTGCCACAGCCCGCCGAAGATGCGCTGGAACTCGTTGAAGCCGGAGACCGTAACGGGCCGGTTCACGGGGCCGCGCAGGCAACGGCCGACGAAGGCCGTAATGGCCGTCGGCGATTCCCCGATCGATTGGCCCGGGCCGGCTTCTTCTTGAACCTGGATGCCGGCCAGTCGTTCCGTCACGGCTGACTCCCCCAGCACGCGCGCAGATTATCATGAACGGACATGGCAGTCGGCTCCACCAACTGGCGGCTCGGGCTCGCGTTGTCGCTCACGACCGCCGCGTTATGGGGAATCCTCCCGATCGCGCTCAAGTTCCTCCTGAACGGCATGGACGCGGTCACGATCGTCTGGTGGCGCTTCGCCGTCTCTGCGGCGGGGCTCGCCGCCTTCCTCGCCTGGCGCGGCGGGCTGCCGCGGCTCGCCGGCGCGGGCCGCCCGGCGCTGGTGCTGCTCGCGATTGCGACGCTGACGCTGATCGGAAATTATGTCCTCTATCTCGTCGCGCTCGACCACGTGACGCCGTCGGTGACGCAGGTGGTCATCCAGCTCGCGCCGCTCATGCTGCTGATCGGCGGGGTGGTCGTATTCCACGAGCACTTCGCGCGCACGCAGTGGATCGGCTTCGTCATCCTCGGCACGGGACTCCTGCTCTTCTTCAACGAGCGGCTGCCGCTCCTCTTGCAGCCGACCGAAGGGCTCGGGCTCGGCGTCTCGCTGACGGTCGCGGCGGGCGTCTGCTGGGCAGCTTACGGGCTCGCGCAGAAGAAGCTGCTCGCGCATTTCTCGGCGCAGCAGGTTCTGTGGATGATCTACGTCGGTGCCGTCGCTCTGCTGCTGCCGGCAAGCGCGCCCGCATCGATCCGCGGGCTCGACGGCCTGCAGCTCGGCATGCTCGGCTTCTGCTGCGCCAACACGCTCGTCGCCTATGGCTCGTTCGGCGAGGCGCTCTATCACTGGGACCTGTCGCGCGTCTCCGCGGTGCTCGCGACCGCGCCGCTCTTCACCATCGCCGGGATGTGGGTCGTCGAGCGCTTCGGGCTCGGCCTAGTCGCCGCGGAGGGACTGAATGGACTCTCGGTCGCCGGCGCGCTCATGGTGGTCGTCGGCTCGATGACCTGCGCGCTGGCCGCGAGGAAATAAGAGTTAAAGGGGCGCGTCCCCTCTCAGTGCCCCGCGCTGGCCTTTGCAGTTTCCGCGGCGGCCGGCTTGGCGAAGGCCGGGTCGCCGGCGTACTGATCCTCGACGCCGTTCCAGGTCGCGCCGGTCGGGATTGCGTTCCGCACGCGCGGTGCGGCCGCGATCATCGCGGCGACGTCGCGGCCCGGGCCCGGCCCGACCGAGAATGCGATGCCGCGCGGCTTTGCGGCCTCGGCGTTGACCGCCTCCCAGTCGATCGCCTTGTCCTGCTCGGCCACTTTCTTCCACAGCGGCGACTTCGATTTCTTCGCGCCCTGCTTGAGCGTCTTCGTCGCGTCGCTCCAGTCGCGCTTGTCGTCGACGAGCGGCTCGTAGGCCTGCACCATCAGCCGGTCGCCGCTCCAGCCGAGCAGCACCGGCTGGTTCACGACGGTCACCTGGGTGCCGTCCGGTACGGCCTCGAAGATGAGGGCGATGTCCTCGGGATAGAGCCGCACGCAGCCGGCACTCGCACGCATGCCGACCGCCGGCGGCTTGTTCGTGCCGTGCATCAGGTAGCCCGGCCAGCCGAGGCGCATCATGTGGCGGCCAAGCGGATTTTCTGGCCCGGGCGGCACGGTCGGAGGCAGGATGTCGCCGTCCTTTGCATGGTCCTTGCGCACGGACGCCGGCGGCGTCCAGGTCGGGTCCTTGACGTGGGACATGACCTTGGTCGTCCCTTCAGGCGTCGCCCAGCCGACCTTGCCGATGCCGATTGGATGGGTGATGACCTCGACCGGACCTTCCTTCTTGGGCTTCGGGAAGTAGTAGAGGCGCATCTGCGCGAGGTTCAGCACGAGCCCTTCGCGCGGCGCATCCGGCAGGATGAACTCCGTCGGCAGGACGATCTCGGTGCCCTCGCCCGGGAGCCAGGGATCGACGCCGGGGTTTGCGCGAACGAGCTCGTTGTAGCCGACGTTGAAGCGGCGCGCGATGTCGGCGAAGGTATCCTCGTGCTTCGAGTGGGTCACCTGCACGTGGCCGACGACGTCCTGGTCCGGAGCGATGAAGAAACGGTGCGTCGCCTCGCCGAGCGGCAGCTCCGGCTTCGGCGCCGCGACGGCCACGTGGTTCTGCGCCTCCTTGGGCGACTTCTTCCAGAGCGACTCGAAAGGCGTGCAGGCGGCGACGAGCGCCGCCAGCAGTGGAACCGCGATTCGGAGGACGGGCCGCGTCATGGCCCGCGCATTATCCCCGGCCCGGAGGCCCTTCACCAGATCTTCACGCGCTCCGCCGCAGGCCGCCAGAGCTTGTCGCCTTCCTTGACGCCGAAGGCGGCATAGAACTCATCCATGTTCGACACGACGCCGTTCGCCCGGAACTCGCTCGGCGCGTGCGGGTCGGTCAGGACGACCTCGCGCATGAGCCCCTCGCGCCACTTCGTGCGCCAGGCCTGGCCGTAGCCGAGGAAGAAACGCTGCGGGCCCGTGTAGCCATCGATGACCGGCGGCTCGGCGCCGTTCAGCGAGTGGATGTAGGCGCCGTACGCGATCGCCGCGCCGGACAAGTCGCCGATGTTCTCGCCGAGCGTCAGCTCGCCGTTCACGTTGAGGCCCGGCAGCGCCTGGAACGACGAGTACTGCTTCACGAGTCCCGCGGCCTTCGCCTTGAACTTGTCGTTGTCCGCGGCCGTCCACCAGTCGCGGAGGTTCCCGTCGCCGTCGTACTGCCGGCCGCGGTCGTCGAATCCGTGGCTGATCTCATGGCCGATCACCGCGCCGATGGCGCCGTAGTTCGCGGCGTCGTCCGCGCTCATGTTGAAGTACGGCGGCTGCAGGAAGGCGGCCGGAAACACGATCTCGTTGTTGGTCGGCAGGTAGTAGGCGTTGACCGTCTGCGGCGTCATGAACCACTCGGTCGGGTCCTTGGGCTTGCCGGCGCGCGCGGCCTGCCAGTTCCACTCGAACTGGTTCGCGCGCATCACGTTGCCGACGAGGTCGTCCGGCTCGATCTCGAGGCCCGTGTAGTCGCGCCACTTGTCCGGGTAGGCGATCTTGACGTTGATCTTCTTGAGCTTCGTGTGCGCCTCGGCCTTGGTCGGCGCGCTCATCCACTCCAGGCGGTCGATGCCGCGGTCCATCTCGGCGAGCAGGTTGTCGACGAGCGTCACCATCCGCGCCTTCGCCTCGGGTGGGAAGTGGCGCGCCACGTATTCGTTGCCGATCGCCTCGCCCATCGCGTTGTCCGTCTCCTGCACCGCGCGCTTCCAGCGCGGGCGGAGCGTCTCGGTGCCGCGCAGCGTCCGTGAGTTGAAGTCGAAGGATGCGTCGACGAAGGGCGATGACAGCGTGCGCGCGTAGGCGCCAATCGTGCGGACCTTCAGGTAATCCTTCCAGGTCTCGATGTCGGCCTCTTGCAAGTGCTTCCCGAGCGCGGTCGCGTAGCTCGGCTGGCGCACGATGAAGTCGCCCGCCGGCAGCCCGCTCGCCGCGAACCAGGCCGCCCAGTCGAAATCCGGCGCGAGCTTCGACGCCGAGTCGAGGCTATTCTTGTTGTAGGTCTTGATCGGGTCGCGGTTTTCGACCGGCGTCCACTGGTCGGTCGCAAGCGCGGTCTCGAGCTCGAGGATCTTGGCCGCGCGCGCGTCGCCGCCCTGCTCGCCCGCGAGCGTCAGGAGCTTCGAGAGGTACTCGACGTATTTCTTGCGGAAGTTGACATAGGTGTCCTCGGTCTTCAGGTAGTAGTCGCGGTTAGGCATGCCGAGGCCGTCCTGGTCGACGTACGCGATGTTGTAGCCGGAGTTCCGCGCATCGGGATACACGTAGACGCCGAGCGGCACGCTGATGCCGCGGCCCTGCGCGCGGCCGAAGAAGCGCGCGAGCGCGGTGGGCCCGTCGATCGCCGAAATCTCGTTGAACAGCGGCTTCAGCGGCTCGACGCCACGCGACTCCACCGTCTTCTCGTCCATGAAGCTCGTATACATCGCCCCTAGCCGCTGCATCTCCGGCGTTCCCTTGTCGCCGGCGGCGGCCGCTTCGAGCAGGATCGCCTGCACGTCGGCCTGCGCCTTCTCGAACAGCATGATCCCGATGCCGGCGCTCGCGTATTCCGGCGGGAACGGCGTGTTATCGAGCCAGGTGCCGTTCACGAAGCGGAACAGGTCGTCCTGCGGACGGACCGCCTTGTTCATCGTCGTCGGGTCGATGCCCGAAACGAGCGGCGCGGGCGCGTTGTCGGCCCAGGCGACGGCGAACGACAAGGTCAGGACGGCGGGCAGGAGCTTGCGCAGGGACATGCGGGACTTCTCCAGTCTGAGAGGGCGCGGAGTATAAGGCAGCCCTGCGGCAGTCGGGTTCCGCCCCGCGACCAGCCGTGGCTCAGGCGCGACCAGCCTTGAGCGTCAGCGGCCAGCGCATGTCGCGGACACCTGGACCCCAGGCATCGACCAGCGGGCCGGCGAGCAGGCGAAGCGGATCGCGCCCGGTCCTCGCCCGGCACCGGCGCACGGCTGACCAGGTGTCGATATAGCTGAGCATCGCCGCGGCGTCCCAGCGCACCCGCAGATCGAACGGCGGCGCCTCGATCGCCGGGAACGGCAGGGCGAGATCGCGATAGCCCTCGTCCACGTGCCGCCGCTCGCGCGGCCAATACGGCCCGACGACGTCTCTCGAGAAATCGCGGACGAGCGCATCGATCCCGGGCGTCACGTCGACGTCGCCGTAGCTCCAGATGGCGAGGACTCCGCCCGGTGCGAGCACGCGCCCCGCTTCGGCCGCGAACCGCGGCCAGTCGAACCAGTGCGCGGCCTGCGCGACAGTGAGGAGGTCCGCGGAGGCCGCCGGCGCCGAGATGGATTCGGCAGGCTCCTGCCGATAGGTGACGCGCGCGTGCGGCCGCGCCTCCCGGAGTTGCGCCACGGACGGCTCCGTCGCGAGCACGGCGTCGAAGTGCGCGGCAAGGCCGACCGCGGCCTGGCCGTTGCCCGTCGCGACGTCGATGGCGAGCCGCCGAGCAGGTGCGACAGACGCAAGCCAGGCGAAGAGCTCGGACGGATAGTCGGGCCGGTACTTCTGGTACTCGCCGGACTGGCCGGAGAAATGATCCTTGAACGCGGGAGGCTCGCTCACGCGGGAATTGTAGCGATACAAAAAAATGCCCCGGGCTTTTGGCCCGGGGCTGAAGTGCGGACTTTCGGTGAAGGGAAGGAAGTCCGCTAGGGGATACTGACGTAAGCAGAAATAACGGCCTCCAGCCTAGCGCCCCTCTTGCAGGGCTTGCGTGAACCGCGCCACAGTTTGGAAGCCATATTCTGGTAAATCGGAGCCACTTCCCACTCAGATGGTTGCCGGCCGACCCCGACCCGGATCGAAGTACGCGACCCCTGAAGGCGCGAGGCGGCTCCGCGCCGAGCTCGACGAGCTCTGGCTCGTCGAGCGCCCGTCGGTGACGAGAGCTGTCGCCGAGGCGGCGGCCATGGGCGACCGCTCGGAGAACGCCGAATACATTTATGGGAAGCGCCGGCTGCGTGAGATCGACCGGCGCGTGCGGCACCTGCGCGAGCGTCTCGACGGCTTGAAGGTCGTTGCGGAGCCGCCCGCCGACCGCGCCCGCGCATTCTTCGGTGCCTGGGTCACGATCGAGGACGATCGCGGCCGCGCGGCGCGACATCGGATCGTGGGCCCGGACGAATTCGACCGCGAGCCGGGCTACGTCAGCATGGACTCGCCGCTAGGGCGCGCCCTGCTCGGCCGGCGCGTCGGCGATGAACTCGAGGTCCGGTTGCCCGGCGGCGTCCGGCTCGTCGAGATCACCGCGATCGAATACGAATGAGGGTCAGATGACCCTGATGTTCTTGAACTGCCAGGGATCGCTCTCGTCGAGGTCCTCGGGGAAGAGGCGCCCGCGATCGAACAGCGGCGTCCAGTCGGTGTACTTGCCGACCACCGGGCCGAGGTACGGCATGCAGATTTCGAGGTTGCGGCGGAAGTCGATCTCGTCCGGCTCGACGACGCCCGCGGCCGGGTTCTCGATCGCCCAGATCATGCCCGAGAGCGCCGCGACCGTGACCTGCAGTGACGTCGCGCTGTTGTAGGGCGCGAGCTGGCGCGCCTCGTCGATCGAGAGCTGCGATCCGTACCAGTAGGCGTTCTTCTTGTGACCCGCGAGCAGCACGCCGAGCTCGTCGATGCCCGACGTGATGTCGCCCATCATGATCCGCTTCTTCTCCTGGAGCTGGTAGTTGCGGCCCGCGAACTCGTGCACCGAGAGCACCGCGTTGTCCGACGGATGGTAGGCGTAGTGAACGGTCGGCCGGTAGACGGCGCGGTCGTTCTGGCGGACCGTCAGGAAGTCCGAGATCGAAATCGACTCGCCGTGCGTGATCAGGAAGCCGTGGAAGTGGCCGGCCTCCGGCGTCCAGGTGCGCACGCGCGTGGCGCAGCCGGGCTGGGCCAGGAAGATCGCGCTCTTGCGGCCGAAGTCGTGCTGGCGGCCGTCGCGCGGGAAGTGCCGCTCGTGTGTGCCCCAGCCGAGCTCCGCGGGCTGGCTGCCCTCGCTCACGAAGCCGTCCACCGACCAGGTGTTGACGAACTCGCCCGGCATCTTCGGGCGGCTCGATACCTGCGTGTCGCGCTCCGCGATGTGGACGACCTTGATGCCGAGAGCCTGCGCGAGGTTCGCCCAGTCCTCGCGGCTCTTCGGGTTGCCCGCCTCGTGGCCCGTGTCCTCGGCGATGTCGAGCAGCGCCTGTTTCACGAAGTGCGACACGAGGCCCGGGTTCGCGCCGTGGGTGATGACGGCGGTCGGGCCGTTGCTCCACCCCTTGCGCAGCTCGAGCACCTCCTCGCGCAGCGCGTAGTTCGTCCGGCGGCTCGCCGGGATGTTGGGATCGGTGTAGCCGCCCGGCCAGGGCTCGATGCAGGTGTCGAGGTAGAGGGCGCCCTTCTCGTGGCAGAGCTTGATGAGCGCGACGCTCGACACGTCGACCGAGAGGTTCAGCACGAAGTCGCCGCGCCCGATGAGCGGCTCGAGCACGTGCCGGAAATTCTCGCGCGTCAGCGGGTGGTTGAGGAACTTGATGCCATATTTCGACGCTTCCTCGCGGCCCGCGTCGTCCGCCGTCACGATCGTGATGCGGTCCGCGCTCAGCCCGCCGACGTGGCGCAGGATGAGCGGCAGCACACCCTGGCCGATGCTGCCAAAGCCGATGAAGACCAGCCGGCCGGGAAAATGCGTGTGCGTCGCGTGCTCGCTCATGATGTCGGCAAATCCGCTATCTTGGGAACAAGGGCCGAGAATGTACCCCAATTCCACGTCCACGTGGCGTTACCCCCTGAGCCTGCTCGCGGCCTATCTCGCGATCTGGCTTGCGCTCGCGATCCATCCGGTGTTCCGCAAGGATTGGCTGCTCGAGAACGTCATCGTCTTCGTCGCGGTGCCGCTCTTCGTCCTGACCGCGCGGCGGCTTCGCTTCAGCGACCTCACGTACACCTGCCTCTTCGTTTTTTTCGCGCTCCACGCGGTCGGCGCGCACTACACCTATTCGCTCGTCCCGTACGCGGACTGGTGGCAGGCGCTCGGCGGCGGCGTGCTCGAGGGGCGCAACCACTACGACCGGCTCGTACACCTTATTTATGGGCTGCTCGTGACGCCCGCCGCGGTCGAGCTGTTCGCGCACTACGGTCGCTACGCGCGGCCCTGGGCCTTCCTGATGCCATGGATGTTCATGGCGGGCCACTCGGTGGTCTATGAGCTGATCGAATTTGCCGCAGCCCTCGCTTTCGGCGGTGATCTCGGCCAGGCCTACCTCGGGACGCAGGGCGATGTCTGGGACAGCCAAAAGGACATGGCGCTCGCGCTCGCCGGCACGACGGTGGCACTCATCCTGCTCGCGGCCAGCGGACGCCTGCCGGTGCGGAAATAAAGGGGACGCGCCCCTTTATCGCCGGCGGAGCAGATACGGACGGATCTGCAAACGATAAAGGGGCGCATCCCCTTTATTTCCTTTATTTCGCGCGCTCTGTTTCGATTTTGTTTCAGGCTGGCTGGAAGGGAAACGGCGCCGGCCGTCCGCGGCGCTGGCGCGAGCGCTCCGCCTCGACCGCGCGCCGCCAGAAGGCGCGCTCCGCGTGGGTGATGACCGGCAGGGGCGTTTGCCGAGAGGCGTCGGCCGTCAGCGTTCCCAGGCATTTTTCCGACAGGTACAGCGCGTCCATGGCGAGTAAGATGCAGCGGGCGGAAAAAAGGTTGCAGACCCCTCTTCTCTCCACGGCCGAACTCGCGGGCCACCTGTCCGACGCCGACTGGCGGGTCGCCGATTGCCGCTTCGAGCTCGGCAAGCCCGATGCCGGCCGGGCGATGTACGCGGCGGGCCACATCCCGGGCGCGATCCACGTCGACCTCGAGCGCGACCTTTCGGTGGCGATCGGCCCGGCCACCGGACGTCACCCGCTGCCGTCCGTTGCGGGTTTTGCGTCGACGCTCTCGCGCCTCGGCATCGGCAACGACACGCAAGTCGCCTGCTACGACGGCGGCTCCGGCGCCTTCGCCGCACGACTCTGGTGGATGCTGCGGTGGGTGGGCCATGACGCCGTCGCGGTTCTCGACGGTGGCTTCGCGGCCTGGACCTCCGAGGGCCGTGCCGTTTCGACCGAAGTGCCCGCCGCGCAGACCGCGAGTTTCATCCCGCATCCGCGCCCGGAGATGGCGCTCGACACGGCCGGCGTCGAACGCGCACTGGCGCGCGGCGAGACGCTGGTCGACGTGCGCGGCGCGGAACGATTCGCCGGCGTGACCGAGCCGCTCGATGCGGTCGCGGGCCACGTGCCGGGCGCGGTGAACCTGCCGTACATGCAGAACCTCGACTCGAGCGGGCGATTCCGCCCGCGCGACGAGCTCGGCGCGCTGTGGCGCGAGCGCACGGGCGCGGCCCCGGGCCGCGCGCCGATCTGCATGTGCGGATCGGGCGTCACGGCCTGCCAGGGATTGCTCGCGCTCGAGGCGGCGGGGGTGCCGGGCGCGCGCCTCTACACCGGCTCATGGAGCGAGTGGATCCGGGACCCGGCGCGCCCCGTTGCGCGCGGCGCAACCTGATCTGCTATCGTGCGCGCCCTCTCCGCCCCGCACGGTAGCCTGCATTGGACAGCCTGACGCGAATGCCGGCGACTCCCCGCGCGCCCTGGAGCGTCGAGGATTCCGCGCAGCTCTACGCGGTCGGCGCCTGGGGCACCGGCTACTTCGGCATCAACGCCTCGGGCCACGCGGTCGTCAGGCCCTCGCGCGACGGCGACCGCGAGATCGACCTCTACGAGGTCGTTCGCGAGCTCGAGGCGCGCGACCTCACCGCGCCGCTGGTCCTGCGCTTCTCCGACATCCTGCGCGACCGCCTGCGATCCCTGCACGACGCCTTCGCGGCGGCGATCGCGGAGAACGACTACAAGAACCGCTACGCCGCGGTATACCCCATCAAGGTGAACCAGCAGCGGCTCGTGGTCGAGGAGGTGTACCGCGGCAGCGCGGACCTCGGATTCGGCCTCGAGGCCGGCAGCAAGCCGGAGCTCCTTGCCGTGATGGCCATGACGGGCGACGCGCCGCATCGGCTCATCGTCTGCAACGGCTTCAAGGACGACAGCTACATCGAGGCCGTGATCCTCGCCACCAAGCTCGGCCGCAACATCATCCCGGTGATCGAGAATTTCTCGGAGCTCGGCTACATCCTGCGGCACGCTGAGAAGTACCAGGTGCGCCCGAAGATCGGCGTGCGCGTGAAGCTCGCGGCCGAGGGTGCCGGAAGATGGCGTGAATCGGCAGGGGACCGTTCGAAGTTCGGCCTGTTCACGACCGAGATCCTGGAGCTCGTCGAGGTGCTCCGCTCGCACGGCATGCTCGACTGCCTGAAGCTCGTGCACTGCCATCCGGGCTCGCAGCTGCACGACATCCGCCGCGTCAAGGACGCGGTCAACGAGCTCGCCGTCGTGTACGCGGAGCTCGCGCGGCTCGGCGCCGGCCTCGAGTACATCGACGTCGGCGGCGGCCTCGGCATCGACTACGACGGCTCGCGGACCAACTTCGAGTCGTCGACGAACTATTCGCTCCGCGAGTACGCGAGTGATGTCGTTTACCGCGTCGGGAGCGTCTGCAACGCGCGCGGCATCCCGCACCCGGTCATCATCAGCGAGTCGGGCCGCGCGATCGCCGCGCACCACAGCGTGCTCGTGTTCAACGCGCTCGGCGCCTCCAGCCTTGACCGCTTCAGCGTGCCCGAGCGCAGCGGCAGCGGCGCCCTGCCGCAGCCCATCGCTGACCTCTACGACGCGCACCAAACGGTGAGCGAGCGCCGGCTCGTCGAGTGCTGGCACGACGCGCAGCAGGCCCGCGAGCAGGCGCAGCAGATGTTCAGCATCGGCTACCTCACGATCGAGATGCGCAGCCTCGCCGAGCGGCTCTACTGGGCGACCTGCGCGAAGGTTCGCGACCTCACGCGCAAGCTCGCCAAGGTGCCGGAGGAGCTCGAGGACCTCGAGACCATCCTGTCCGACATCTATTTCTGCAACATGTCGGTGTTCCAGTCGCTGCCCGACAGCTGGGCGATCGACCAGCTGTTCCCGATCATGCCGTTGCACCGGCTCGACGAGCGCCCGACGCGCAGCGCCGTGTTCGCCGACATCACCTGCGACTCGGACGGGCAGATCGACCGCTTCGTGTCGCAGCGCGACGTCAAGCGCACGCTCGAGGTGCACGAGCTCGTCGCCGACCAGGGCTATTACCTCGGAGCCTTCCTGGTCGGCGCCTACCAGGAGACGCTCGGCGATCTCCACAACCTCTTCGGCGACACGCACGTCGTGCACATCCGCCTCGACGAGGCGCACGGCTGGTGGATCGAGGAGATCGTCAAGGGCGACACCGCGAGCACGGTGCTCGGCTACATGCAGTACAACCCGGGCGAGCTTTACCCGCGCTTCGAGCGCGACTGCGAGCGCGCCATGCGAGACGGCAGCCTGTCGGTCGCCGAAGGGCAGGCGCTCAAGCGCTTCTACGAGTCTGAACTCGCCGGCTATACCTACCTCGAACCCGATGGCGCCGCCTGAGGCGCAAGCAAGGAGCATTCGCATGAGCACCACGCGCCGCATGGCACGCACGATGATCACCGCCGCCGCCTGCCTCGCGGCCCTCCCGGCACTCGCCTCCGAACCGCCGGTCACCGACGCGGCGACTCTTGCGACGCTCGACAAGGTGATTGCCGGAGACTGGCGCTCGCCCGAAAACAAGGCGCGTGACGCCTGGCGCCATCCGAAGGAGACGCTGCAGTTCTTCGGATTCCGGCAGGACATGAAGGTGCTCGAGATCTGGCCGGGAGGCGGCGGCTGGTACACCGAGATACTCGCGCCGGCGCTGCGCGAGCATGGTCATTACATCGCGGCCGGCCAGGACCCGGCGTCGACCAGCCAGTACGTGCAGAACAACATCAAGAAGTTCTCGGGCAAGCTCGCCGCGCGCCCGGACCTCTACGACCGCGCGAAGGTCACCGCGCTGCAGGCGCCGAACGCGCTGAAGCCGGTGCCGGACGGGAGCGTCGACATGGTCGTCACGTTCCGGAACGTGCACAACTGGATGGGCGCGCAGGCCGCGGACGCAATGTTCAAGGCGATGTACGCCGCGCTGAAGCCGGGCGGCATCCTGGGCGTCGAAGAGCACCGCGCCAAGGAAAGCGCGCCGCAGGACCCGAAGGCGGAGTCCGGATACGTGCGCACCGATTACCTCATCGCGCTCGCCGAGAAGGCGGGCTTCAAGCTGATCGGGCAGAGCGAGATCAACGCCAACCCGAAGGACACGGCGGACCACCCGAACGGCGTCTGGTCGCTGCCGCCGACCTTCCAGGGCGGCGACGTCGATCGCGACAAGTTCTCCGCGATCGGCGAGAGCGACCGGCAGACGCTGCGCTTCCGCAAGCCCGAGTAATCCCGGGAGGCGCGATCCGAGCCGTCCCCGCCGCCCTCCTCGCCTGCGCGATCGCGCTCGCGCAGGTCGCGCGCGCCGACGAGGCCGTGACGCTGCGCGTGATGACGTTCAACGTCTGGTACGGCGGCGAGCAGGTGAGCCTCGACAAGGTCGGCGCAGCGATCCGCGCCGCGGATCCGGACATCGTCGGCCTGCAGGAGGCCGACCGGAACCTCGAGCGCATCGCGGCGGCCGCCGGCATGCCCTACGTCGACCCGCGCCGGCGCCTGCTGTCGCGCTGGCCCATCTTCGACTCGGGCACCGGCGTCCGCACTGAGACCGGGCCCGCGCCCTATTCGACGACCGCACTCGACCGCGATGCGCTCCACGCCTGGGTGATGGTGCGCCCGGGCCAGGTCGTCGCAGTCTCGAATGTCCACCTCTCGAGCGGCGCGGCTCTCGGGGAGCTTCGCCGCGCAGAGACTGCGCCTCTGACGGCGCTCGGCCGCGTCGCGGCAAACGGCACGCCCGTGTTCCTCACCGGCGACTTCAATTCGACGTCTCACCTCGACAGCGGCGAGGACGGACCTTCCGTTTCGCGCATGCTCGCCGACGCGGGGCTGCGCGACAGCTACCGCGAGGCGCATCCCGATGCCGCTGCGAGCCCCGGCTTCACCTGGACGCCCGGAGCACCGCATCCGCTTGCGGACCACGAGAAACACCGGAGCCGCATCGACTACGTCTACTCGGCCGGGCGCGTCGAGACCGTTGCCTCGCAGGTCGTCGGCGAGGCAGGCGGCCCGAGCACCGACATCGCCATCACCCCCTGGCCTTCCGACCATCGCGCGGTCGTCTCCACGTTTCGCGTCGTGCCCGAGCCCGCGCCGCCGCTCATCGCGGCGACTCCGCGGCTCGTGCCGCAGGACGAGCCCGTGCTGCTGCGGACCTGGGATCCTTCCGGCCCGACGTGGACCGCAGTCATCGTGCGCCGCGGCGGCTCGCCGCGGGATGCGCTCACGGGCGTCCGCGGGATGCCGCACGACTACCAGCGGACGATCCCGCTCGCGACGCTCGGGCTCGAGCCCGGCGACTACGATGCCTTGCTCGTCGGCGAGGACGGCACGGTGCTGCGACGCAACGCGTTCACCATCGCCGCGCGCGGCGCGCGGCCGGAGATCGAGGCGATCGATGCGCGCGTGCGGCTCGGCACGCCGATCCGCGTGCGTTGGCGCGGTGCGCCCGGGGAACTGCGCGACTGGGTCGGCCTCTACCGCGCCGGCGAAACCGACGTCTCGAACTATCTCGGCTTCGTCTACACCGAGGCGGCTTTCGCGGGCGAGGCCAGCGTCGTGCCGGATCCGGGCAATCGGCGTCTCGAGCCGGGTGATTACGAGCTTCGCCTCCTGCAGGACGAGTCCTATGTGGTGCTCGCGAAAGCCGGGGTAGCGCTCATCCAATAGCCCCTGGACGCCATCCAGGCCGCTCCCGGGCTACGGGCACCATCATTATGTGAATGCTTTCGCGGATCGAAATCCGCGGCTGGGCTACCGTCTGCCGTGTCGGCGGGCCCCCGCAGCGCGGTAACTCGATGGGTAACAAGGACAAATCGCAGAAAATCGGCGACAGCCTGAAGGAGATGTCGCATTACGCCGAGGAGCAGCGCCTCGGCCACGGCCGCATCGAATTCGACGAGCTCGGCAACGCCATCTGGGTGCCGGCGAGCAACAAGACGGGCGACGAAGTCATGCGGCGCCTGCTCGATGATCCGACGCTCGCATTCAGCAACGACTACTCGACGAGCACCCACAAGCGCATCCAGCA
>DATJFN010000020.1:0-8305 GCA_035495635.1 Steroidobacteraceae bacterium
CCGCCAATCCGTTTCCGCCGCGGTCGGCGCCTCGGCGTGGACCGCGGCGATCGCCGCCTGCAAGGTGTAGGGACCAAACCGGCGCGACGACAACGCGCGTTCGACCAGCGCCGCCCCCTCCGCGATCTGCGCGCGGTTCCACAGCGAGCGGTCCTGTTCATCGAGCAGGACGATGTCACCGTCCGGCGAGGTTCGCGCGGCGCGGCGCGAATCCTGCAGCAGCATGAGCGCGAGCAGTCCAGTCGCCTCCGGCTCGGGCAGCAGCTCGACGAGCAGCCGCCCCACGCGGATCGCCTCCGCGGAGAGGTCCGCGCGCGTCAGCGCATCGCCGCTCGATGCGGCGTAGCCCTCGTTGAAGACGAGGTACAGCACGCGCAGCACCGCATCGAGCCGCTCCGGCAGCTCGGCCGGGCCCGGCACCTGGTATGGGATCCCGGCGTCGCGGATCTTCGCCTTCGCTCGGACGATGCGCTGCGCGAGCGTTGCCGGCGGCACGATGAATGCGCTCGCGATCTCCTCGGTGGTGAGCCCGCACACTTCGCGCAGCGTCATCGCGACCTGCGTGTCGGGACCCAGGGCGGGGTGGCAGCAGGTGAAGATGAGGCGGAGCCGGTCGTCCGGCAGCGCCTCGTCCGCGGCTTCGGCCGGATCGCCCTCAGCGGCTTCGAGACCTTCGATGATGTCCTCGAGCCCAGTGTCGTAGCGCGCCCGCCGGCGGATCCCGTCGATCGCCTTGAAGCGCCCTGCAGAAACCAGCCAGGCGCGCGGATTGTCGGGCAATCCGTCGCGCGGCCACTGTTCGATGGCCGCGGCAAACGCTTCGGACAGCGCTTCTTCCGCGAGGTCGAAGTCACCGAGCAGCCGGATCAAGGTCGCGAGGACCCGGCGCGACTCGTCGCGGTACAGCGCATCGAAGTCGAGCAGGCCCGGGGCTCCACGGGGCGGACCTCGACGGTGCCGCCGACGCGCAGCGTCGGGATCCCGGCTGCGATCGAGAGCGCTTCCTCGAGGTCCTCGGCCTCCACGATGTGGAAGCCGCCGAATTGCTCCTTCGTCTCGGCGTACGGCCCGTCGGTGACGACCGGACGGCTGCCCTGCACGCGGAGCGTCTTCGCGGACGGCGCCCATCCGAGCTTTTCCGTCGCCCGGTGGCGGCCCGCGCGCTCGAGCCCCGCGACCCATTCGCCGTAGTCCCGCATCACCGCGTCGCGCTCCGCGTCGGGAAGCGCGTGCCAGCGTTTCTCCTCGATGCAGCACATCAGCATGTACTGCATGTCAGTACTCGACTATCGCCCTGAAGCCGCCCCAGAACATGCGCTTCCCGTCGAATGGCAGATTCTTCGGGTCCATGTACTTCTTCCACTTCGGGTCGGA
Source organism: Steroidobacteraceae bacterium (assembly GCA_035495635.1). Lineage (GTDB taxonomy): Bacteria > Pseudomonadota > Gammaproteobacteria > Steroidobacterales > Steroidobacteraceae > SCUD01. The sequence goes on from DATJFN010000020.1 coordinate 1,375, forward strand.
CATGAAGATCTTCATGACTTTCTTGTTGACGCGGTTGCGCTGCGCGCGGTTCCGGTAGACGACGAACGCGAAGATGACCACCTCGCCCTTCTTCAGGTTCACGCTCTGCGGGAACGAGGTCCACTTGCCGGGCTTTACGTCGTCGGCGGCGGCCTCGACGTACTGGAGCGCACCGTGCTTGCGCCAGACCTTGCCGGCTTCGCTCGCCATGCGCCGGTAGGCCGCCAGCTTCCTGCGCGGCACCGGAAGGACGTATCCATCCACGTAGCTCATCGTCCATTCTCCTTGAGTTTCTGCATGACGGGGTGCTGGTCCATGAAGGCCTCGTCCGCCGGGCGGATCTCGAACGGCCCCATCCGGATGCCGGGATGCCGGCTCATGATGCGGACGGCCTCATCCTTGTCTTTCGCCTCGAGGATCAGGATGCCGCCCAGCATCTCCTTGGTTTCGGCGAAGGGGCCGTCGGTCAGCGCGGCCTTGCCGCCCTTCCAGCGGATCGTCGTCGCGGACGCGGTGTCCTGCAGCGCGAAGCCGCCGGCGAAGTGTCCCTTGGCATAGAGCTCCTCGTCGAAATCCGTGCAGGCCTTGACCATCGCCTCCTGTTCCTTAGGGCTCAGCTGCGCCCAGGCTTGCGTGTCGAGGGCTCCGAGGCAGACGAATTTCATGCGCTGATCTCCATGACGGGCCGCACCTCGATCGAGCCGAGCCGCGCGCCCGGGATGCGCGAGGCGAGCTGGATCGCCTCGTTGAGGTCGCGCGCCTGCAGCAGGTAGTAACCGCCGAGCTGCTCCTTGGTCTCCGCGAACGGGCCATCCGTCGTCGCGACCTTGCCCTGGCGGACGCGCACGGTCGTCGCGGTGTGCGTCGGCTGCAGCGCGTTGCCGCCGACGTAGTGCCCGCTCTTCTTGATCGAATCGGTATAGGACTTGAACTCGCCCATGATCTTCGCCGACTCGGCGGGCGGCAGCTTCTGCCACTCCTTCTCATCCTCGTAGATGAGGCACAGGTAATGCATCGGGTCCTCCTGGATGGCCTGCCGGCGGCCTGGCGCAAGAACCGAGAGCGCGGCAGCGACCATATATGCTGGGTTCATGACAACCAATAGTCGATCGGACGGCCTCCCGATCGACATGCCGCGCGAAAAACGCGGAAGCGACTGAATCTTCTAGAAGAATCCCTGGCGCAGGTTGATCTTGTGCTCGGCCCAGACCTTGAGGCAGCACAACATCTGGCTCCACCCGAAGCAATTCCGGTAGGAGTCTTCCTGGCTCCTGGCGCTGTCGCGCCAGCCGGATTCCGAGATCTTCACGAGCGTCGTATTCGCGTCGACCGCTTCAAAGGTCATCACGACATGCGTGTCGTAACCGCCTTCGCCTGCCGCCCACTCGATCTCGATCCGCTCGTTCGGCACGAGCTTCGTCACCTTGACCGGAAAAGCGCCGGGAAAATCCGCGAAGTCCCAGGTGACCGTCGCGCCTTCACGCAGCGGCCCGCTCGCGCCGCCCGTCGTGAAGTACGACGACAGCTCCTTCGGATCCGCGACCGCGTTGAATACCGCAGCTACCGGCCGCGCGATCTTTCCGTGGATTTCGAACTTGAGCCCCATCGCAACTCTCCTTTCATTCCCGCGCCAGCACCCGCACCAGGCCGCCGATTTCCCTGGAGAGCAATTCGTCGCCGCGGCCGAGCCACTGGCGCTCCAGCGCGGCGAACAAGCGGTCGCGCTCGCCCCTGGCGCGCGCCGACAGCGCGAGGAGCCCCTGGCTCTCGTCCCGCCGCTGCTCCCTTGCGAGCGGACCGCGATCACCCGCGACCGCGAGCGCGTGCAGGCGGTGCGCCTTCTCCGTGGCCGCAACCTCGAGGTAATGCGCCAGCATGTCCTCGAGCGCGTGCCGGTCGTGCAGCTCTCCGAGCAGGTTCTGCAGCTTCCTCATGGCCCGGACCGCCACGCGGGCCTCCGGGACATCCTTGCGCAGGGGCTCGACGAGATACCGCAACCGCTTGGACTGCACGCGGGCGCGATGAATTCCCTCCGTGTCATCGGCTCCCGCGACCAGCGCCATGCGCGCACGCAGCTTCGCCGCTTCCGACTGCGCGAGGCCGGCGATCGCCGCCTTGTAGGAAGCGGAGTCATCGCCGGCCGCCTCCTCGAGCCGGTTGCGGAGGCGCTTCGCGACGCGCGATAGGTCCTCGTGAACGTTCGCGCTCGACGCGCGCGACGCGCGGCGGCCGCGATCGCGCAGCCGGCGTGCCAGCCATTGCGCGCCCGCTCGTTCGCTGCGCGCGAGCATTTCGAGCCGGCCGGCGAGCCATGACTGTTGCACCTCGAGATCACGTGCGGCGTTGGTGCTGCGCGTGAGCTCCCGTAGTCCGCGACTGACCTTGCCGCCCGCGGCCCGCCCGATCCACGGTTCGTACAGGCGGAGCAGCGACCGCAGGCGCCGGACCGCGACCCGAAAGGCGTGCAGGGCCTTGGGATCCTCGGGGTTCTCGAGTCGCGCCGCACCCTTCGCGGCCGCCGCGAGGTAGTTGCCGGCGATGCGCGCGACGGCCTGCCCGACCTGGAGTTCCAGGAGCGATTTGCGTCGTCCCGCCACGGATGCAGATTAGTCCATTCGCCGCTAGTCTCGCGGGATGAGGGGACGACTCGTCGCCTGCGCCTGCCTCGCGCTCGGGTCATCCGGTGCGTGGGGCGGTGCCGTGAGCATCGAGGCGGGACGCGTCGAGTTCGAGGGCCTCGAGATCGAGGGCCTATCATCGAGCTGGTCGCCGTCCGCGAGCGCGCAAGGCGCGTTCACGCTGCGGGCCGCGAGGATCCGCGGCCTCGCCGCGACCGGGCCGCTCGCGAAGTTCGCCCTCGACTGCCCGCAGCTCGTCGTGGCGGGCGATGAAGTCCACTGCGATCGCGGCCGGCTCTCGGGTTCGCTTGGATCGCTCGGCGTGCAGGACACGCGCTTTGCCGCGACGCGTCATGCGGACGGCAGGCTGTCGCTCGGCTTCGACGCGTTCGAGATCGCGGGCGGCCGCGGGCGCCTCGACGTCGAGGTGGACGGGCCGCGCTGGCGAGCCGACGCGAAGCTCGCCGACCTGGATCTCGGGAAGGCGGCCGGCGTCGCGCAGCCCTGGATCCCGCTGCCAGCCGACTTCACGATAGCGGGCCGCGCGTCGGGCCAGTTCCGCGCGGCGGGCGTCGACCATGCGCTCCGCGAGGCGAGCGCGGATGCGACGATCGCGACGCTCAATTTCTCGGATGCGGCCGGCACGCTCGCCGGCGAGAAGCTCACCGGGGCTCTCCGTATCGAGGCGACTGCGGACTCATCGAGCCGCATGCCCGCGCGCGGCAAGGTCACGCTCACCGGGGGCCAGGCATACAGCGACCCCGTTTTCCTCGACTTCGCCACGCACCGAGCCGAGCTTGAGTTCGACGGCGTGCTCGACACCGCCGCGTCGCGCTTCACCGCGAGCCGATTCGCGCTCGACCACGCGGACGTGCTCAGGGCCGCGGGCAAGGCGACGCTCGACTTGGCGGGCGAGACGCTGCTGCCGGCGGCCCAGGTTCACGTCGGCTCGCTCCGTCTAGCCGCGGCGCTCCCTGCCTACGTCCAGCCCTTCCTGGTCAACACCGCGTTCCGCGACGTCACGGGCTCGGGCGTCGTGCGAGGCGACGTCGAGATCGCGGGCGGGTTGCCCACGCGCGCCGCGCTCGAGCTCGATGGCGTCGCATTCGGCAGCGAGACCGCGTCCGTTGCGCTCGAGGGAGTCGACGGCCGCCTCAACTGGTTCGACGACGCCTCGCGCACGGAGCTCGCGGGCGCGATCGACGACACGCTCTTCGAGTCGAGCCTCGCCTGGAAGTCGGGCCGACTGTGGGGACTCGAGATCGGCCCGGCGACGCTACCGTTCGCGACCACCGGCCGGCACTTCCGGCTGCTCGCGCCCGTGAAGATCCCGATCTTCGACGGCGGGCTCGCGATCGACACTTTGCGCGTCCGCCATGCCGGCACCGACGACATGTACGTGCGGTTCGACGCGAACATCCTGCCGATCGACGTCGCGCGCATCTCGCGTGCGTTCGGCTGGCCGGAGTTCCAGGGCACGCTCGAGGGCAGCATCCCGGGCCTGCAGCTGCGGCAGGGCGTCGTGACGCTCGACGGCGCGCTCGAGGCAAAGGTCTTCGACGGGCGCGTCGCCGTCCGCGAGCTGCGCCTGCAGGAGCCGCTCGGCAAGTACCCGCGCCTCTTCGCGAACATCGGCATCGAGGACCTCGACCTCGAGCTCGTCACGCGCACGTTCGAGTTCGGCACGATCACCGGGCGCATGTCGGGCTACATCTCGGACCTCGAGACCTTCGACTGGATGCCCGAAGCATTCGACGCCTTCCTCTACACGCCACCCGGCGACGGCTCGAAGCACCGCATCAGCCAGCGCGCGGTGACGAACCTCTCGAGCATCGGCGGCGGGAGCGGCGGCGGTGTCGCGGCCGCGCTCCAGGGCGGGTTCCTCCGCTTCTTCGACGACTTCGGCTATGACCGCCTCGGCCTCTCCTGCCGGCTCGCGAACGACGTCTGCGTGATGGGCGGCGTGCTGCCGGCGCCTGGCGGCTACTACATCGTGAAAGGCTCGGGCCTGCCACGCATCAACGTGATCGGCAGCCAGTCGCGCGTCGCGTGGACGACGCTCGTGCGCCAGCTCGGATCGATGATGGAGTCGGAAATCGTGGTCCAGTAGCGCGATTCGCTGCGCTAGAATTGGTTCAGGATCCGTTCAGCAGCCAGCCGCGAGCATGGTTCGCGACCGGCCAGGGAGTACCAAGGAGGACCCCATGACGCGCTGGATCACCGCTGGCCTCGCGGCGTTCTGCCTGGTGTTCGCCGCCTGCGTCACGATCAACGTGTATTTTCCGGCCGCTGCCGCCGAGAAGGCGGCCGACCGGATCATCGAGGACATCTGGGGCGCGGACAAGCAACCGCCGAAGCCCGAGGCCAGCCCGCAGAGCTCACTCGGTCGGGCGACCGGGGAAGTGCTCGTCGCCGCGCTTCGCGGCGCGCTCGAGCTCGTCGTGCCCGTCGCGAATGCGCAGGCGGACATCGACATCTCGAGCCCGGCGATCCGCGCACTCACCGCGTCCATGAAGGGCCGCGCGAGCGAGCTCGAAGCCTTCTACAGCTCGGGCGCGATCGGCCTCACTTCGGACGGCCTCGTCGAGATCCGCGACGCGAATGCCGTTCCGCTCGCCGACCGCAACAAGGTCCGCAAGCTCGTCGCTGACGACAACGCGGACCGCAACTCGCTCTACCGCGAGATCGCGAGCGCGAACGGGCACCCGGAGTGGGAAGCGGATATCCGCGGCACGTTTGCCGAGCGCTGGATCGCGAACGCGCGCGCGGGCTGGTACTACAAGACGAAGGCGGGCGCCTGGGCGAAGAAGTGACCCGCGGCTAGTCGGCCTCGGCGATCAGCTCCGGCCCCTGGTTCTTCGGCGCGTTGACCTCGCGGCCGACTTTCCAGGCCTCGAGCAGCTTGGGATCGAAGGGCCGCAGGAGCTCCGACAGCTTGTCGGTGTCCGAGAAGGCGGTGTCGAGCCAGCGGTCATGGTCCGCGTCGGCAAGGACGACCGGCATGCGCTCGTGGATCTTCCGGATCGACTCCGCGGCGTCGGTCGTCACGATCGTGCAGGACTCGAGCGGCATGCCGCTCGCGGGGTCCCTCCATCGCTCCCACAGGCCGGCGAAAGCGAACGGGCGCGCATCCTTCATCCGGATGAACCACGGCTGCTTCCCGCCCGGAGCGACCTGCCATTCGTACCAGCCGTCGGCGAGCACGAGGCAGCGCCTCTTGCGGAAGGCGTCGCGAAACGAGGGCTTCTCGGCGAGGGTCTCGGCCCGCGCGTTGATCATTCGGTTGCCGATCGCCTTTTCCTTGGCCCACTTCGGCACGAGCCCCCAGTGGAGCAGCGCGAAGGCGCGCGCGCCCTCCTCGCCCGCGCGCACGGTGGGCACGTCCTGGGTCGGCGCGACGTTGTAGCGCGGCTCGAGCGCGGGAACGTCGTCTAGCGCGAAGACGCGCTTGACCGCCTCGGCGGGTGAGAAGAATGCATAGCGCCCGCACACGGCCTACTCCCGGATTCCCGTGCCGCGGTTCATCAGCGCGACCACGACCAGGTACATCGCGACGGCGAACGCGCCCATGATCATGAAGGCGAATCCGGGGTCGACGTCGCTCGTGCCGAGGAAGCCGTGCCGGAAGGCGTTGACCATGTAGAGGATCGGGTTCACGTAGGAGAGCTTCTCGGCCCAGGGCGGCAACAGCGTGACGGAGTAGAAGACGCCGCCGAGGTAGACGAGCGGCGTCAGCACGAAGGTCGGAAACCAGGAAATCTGGTCGAAGTTCTTCGCGAAGATCGCGTTGAAGAGCCCTCCGAGCGCGAACACGATCGAAGTGAGTATCACCGAGCCCGCGACCAGCATCGGGTGCACCACCGGCACGTGCGTGAAGAAGAGCGATACGGCGAGTACGACCGCGCCGACGAGCAGCCCGCGCATCAGGCCGCCGGACACGTATCCGAGCACGATCAGCCAGTTCGGCAGCGGCGCCACCAGGAGCTCCTCGATGTGCTTGCCGAACTTCGCGCCGAAGAAGCTCGAGACCACATTCCCGTAAGAGTTGCTGATGACCGCCATCATGATGAGCCCGGGCGCGATGTACTGCATGTAGTCGTAGCCGCCCATCTGACCGATGCGCCGGCCGATGAGGCTGCCGAAGATGAGGAAATAGAGAGCGGCCGTGACGGCGGGCGGCACGAGCGTCTGGCCCCAGATCCGGATGATGCGCCCGAACTCGCGGCGCATGATCGTCTGGAACCCGATGCGGCGGATGCGCCCGAGCGGCGGCGTCTCCATCTCAGCCCTCCGCCGCCTGCGCGTCCTTGCGC
>DATJFN010000021.1:0-14956 GCA_035495635.1 Steroidobacteraceae bacterium
CGGCGGGCCAGGATTTCAAGCTCGACGGCGTCGCGGCGGCGCTCGGCGAGAAAGCCGCGGTGAAGGCCGAGCTTCCGGCGCTCGTCGACGCGCTGATGGAGGACCTCCAGGCGGGTGACCGCGTCCTGATCATGAGCAACGGCGGCTTCGGGGGCCTGCACGAGCGCCTGCTCGCCGCGCTGCGGGCGCGTCCCGCATGAACGCCGAGGTCCGCGAGCTTCCGCTCTTCCCGCTGAATGCCGTGCTGTTTCCGGGCGGACCGCTGCCGCTCAAGATCTTCGAGCCGCGTTACCTCGACATGGTGAGCCGGTGCATGCGCGAGCAGTCCGGCTTCGCGGTCGTTCTCGTCAGCGAGGGCGAGGAGGCGTCGATCGCCACCAGCTTCGCCGCCACCGGCACCGAAGCGCGCATCGTCGATTTCGACCGGCTCGAGGACGGGCTGCTCGGCATCAGCTGCCTCGGCCGCGAGCGCGTGCGCGTCGTCGAGGCGTGGCGCGAGCCCGACGGGCTCAACCGCGGCCGCGTGCTGGACATCGCGGCGGATCCGGTCGTCGCGGTGCCGCCGGAGCAGGCCTGGCTGGCGGACGTCGTGAAGCAGGTGCTGCCCGAGGCGGGCGACACGTATCGCCACGTCGAGCGGCGCGACGACGCTGCCTGGATCGCGAATCGCCTCGCCGAGCTGCTTCCCCTCGCGCTCGCCGACAAGCAATCGCTGCTCGAGCTCTCGGATCCGCTCGAGCGCCTCTCAGTGCTCGAGCCCGCGGTCAACAAGACGCGCGCCTAGAAGTAATGGAAATAAAAAAAATAAAGGGGACGGTCACCTTTAACGAGACTCCCAGACCTGCCGGAATTTCAGGGGACGTTAAAGGTGACCGTCCCCTTTATTTCCTTTATTGTCCCCTTGTATTTGCAGGCGCCAGCCAGCCACGCGCCCAGGCGACCCCGAAGAGGATTGCCGACCAGGCGGCGACGAGCCAGCCGGTGTAGCCGTCAAAGGAACCGACGAGGAAGGACGCCGCCGCGTCCTCGTTCACGCGCGTCGTGACGATCGTCGCCTTCATCACCGCGACCCAGCCCATGTGCAGCCCGATCGGAGCCGCGATCGCGCCGGTGCGGCGCCGCACGAAGGCGAGCAGGAGGCCGACCACGACGAGCGTGAGGAAGGAGCCGAGCACGGGCAGGGGACTCGCGAAATTCCCGAGCGAGCCGGCGAGCAGGCGCAGCCCGCTGTCGACGGCGACATCCTCGGCCGGCACCTTGCTGCGGGCGAAGAAGTGGATGGCCGCGTAGACGAGCGTCGTTCCTGAGGCCGCGAGCGCGAATCCCGACTCGCGCTCGATGGCGCGGTACATGACGCCGCGGAAGAACGTTTCCTCGAGCACCGCGACGCCGAGGCCTGCGGCGAGGCCCGCCGCGACCGCCTCCGCGAGCGCCGCGACACCGAACTCCGGGCGCAACCTCAGGATGCCGAGCGCGGCCATCGCGATCGTCATCGGGAGCATGGTCGCGACGCCGACCGCGAAGCCCAAGCCTGCCTGTCGCAGGAAAACCGGGCGCGGCAGGCCGTAGCCCCAGTCGTCACGGCCGCGAATGCCGAGGCGCCGCAGCACGAGCAGCAGGCCAGCCAGCAGGATGATCAGCCAGAGCCGGCTTACCACGCGGTGGAACTGCAAGGATGCGTCGATCGCGTTTGCCGCAAGCCAGGCCGGCCAGGCGAGCAGGGCGGCGACGAGCAGCGAGCCGAGGATCGCGGCGAGGAACGCGGCGAGTGCGCGCATCAGCGCTCCCGCGCGATGTCGGCGAAGACGTGCGCGGCGGCTTCGATCGTCGCGTCGATCTCGGCAGCGCCGTGTGCAGCCGACACGAAGCCGGCTTCATAGGGGGACGGCGCGAGGTAGACGCCGGCCGCGAGCATGCCATGGAAGAACCGGCGGAAGCGGGCCGCGTCGCTCGCCATCACGTCGCGGTAGTTCGTGACGCCCGCGCCCGCGGCGAAGAAGATGCTGAACATGCCGCAGACGCGGTTCGCGACCGCCGAGATGCCGGCATCGCGCGCCGCGGCGGCAAGCCCATCGGCGAGGCGCGAAGTGGAAGCGCCCAGCCGCTCGTGAAAGCCGGGGCGCGCGACGGCCTCGAGCGTCGCGATGCCCGCCGCCATCGCGACCGGATTGCCCGACAACGTGCCCGCCTGGTAGACGGGGCCAAGCGGTGCGAGCCGCTCCATGACGTCGCGGCGCCCGCCGAATGCGCCGACCGGCAAGCCGCCGCCGACGATCTTGCCGAGCGTCGTCAGGTCCGGCTTCACGTGGTAGAGCGCCTGCGCGCCGCCTGCCGCGACGCGAAATCCCGTCATCACTTCGTCGAAGATGAGCAGCGCGCCGCGGCGCGTGCAGAGTTCGCGCAGGGCCTCGAGGAAACCCGGCTGGGGCGGCACGCAGCCCATGTTGCCCGCCACCGGCTCGACGATCGCGCAGGCGATCTCGCCGCCGGCCTCGGAGAAGCAGCGCTCGACCGCCGCGGCGTCGTTGTAAGGAAGCGTCATCGTCGCGGCCGCGACGGCGGCCGGCACGCCGGCGGAGTCCGGAATGCCGAGCGTGAGCGCGCCGGAGCCCGCCTTGACGAGGAGACCGTCGGAGTGCCCGTGGTAGCAGCCCTCGAACTTGACGATGCGAACGCGCCCGGTGAAGCCGCGCGCGAGCCGGATCGCGCTCATCGTCGCCTCGGTCCCGGAGCTCACCATGCGGATCAGCTCGATCGAGGGCATGAGCGCGGCGATGCGGCGCGCGAGCTCGGTCTCGATCACGGTCGGCGCGCCGAACGAGAGCCCGTCGGCGGCGCGTCGCGTAACGGCCGCGATCACGTCCGGGTCCGCATGGCCGAGGATCATCGGCCCCCAGGAGCCGACGTAGTCGATGAGCCGCCTCCCGTCCTCGGTCTCGACGTGCGCGCCGCGCGCTCTGCGGATGAAGAGCGGCTCGCCGCCGACGCTTCGGAACGCGCGCACCGGCGAGTTCACGCCGCCGGCGATGTAGCGGGAAGCTTCCTCGAAATGCGACATGCGCGCGGTCAGCGACGCTCGACCTTGTATCCGCGCTGCTCGAGCAGCGCCGGCAGGCCCTTGTCGCCCACGAGGTGCATCGCGCCGACGACGATGAGCACGTCGTCACCGTCGCGGAGCATGTCGCTCACCTGGTCGGCCCAGCGCGCGTTGCGGCTGTAGATGAGCACGTCCGCGAGCTCCGGATATCCGTCGAAGTCTTCCTCGAGGCTCTTCTCGAGACCGGCCTCGTCGCCGGCGCGCCAGGCCTCCAGCATCGGGCCGATCAGCTGGTCGACGTCCTTCGCTTCGTCGATCGCCTGCAGCAGGATCTCGGCCTGCAGGTTCATGGGCAGCCCGTCGAGCATGCCGAGCTGGCCGTCGAGCGTCTCGAGGCCGCAGCCGGGCTTGCCGCCCTGGCGCGCGGCGGCTTCGATGACCTGCTCGACGCCGTGCTGGACGTCGTAGCCGTGCGCCTGGAGCGCCATCACGGACACGGTGATGCCCGCGAACCACGGCTCGAACATGGCGAGCGCGTCGAGCGGCACGCCGGCGTTTTCCGACTTCGCGCGCACGCGGTCTGCGTCGGGTCCGAGCAGCTCGAACAGGTCGCGGCCTTTCGGGTCGACCGCGCGCGCGAGCGTGATGGAAGTCTTCGCGGCCTCGTCGTCCGCGTTGGGGTCGATCTCCATGCAGACGCGCCGGGCGTCGCCGATGGCCTTGGCAAGCTCGCCACCGACCGCGAATCCGCCTTGCGGCAGCAGGTGCACCGAGCCGAAGAGCCAGACCGTGCCTTCGCCGCCGGTGACGCGCCAGAGTGCCGGCTCCGCCGCCGCACTGCCAGCACCCAGCGCGGCCAGTGCCGCCGCGGCAAGCGCCGCGGCCATCCGACGTTCAGGCATGCGGTTCCACCCACTCGATGCCGGTCTCGATCCCGCCGTCGTCGCCGAGCTCCATCCAGCGGTACGCCGGCGGCCGGTCATCGACCTCGAACTCATCCGCGTTCTGCGTGAACTGCATGCATGTCGACGGCGTGCCCATGAGCCGGATGCGTCCGCGCACGCCGTCGAGCGGTTGGTGCGTGTGGCCCCATGCGATTCCGCGCACGTTCGCGTGGCGCGCGAGCAGGCCGAAGAACTCGGCGGCGTTGTCCAGCATCAGCTCGTCGAGCCAGGCGCTGCCGTGCGGGACCGGATGGTGGTGCAAGCAGACGAGCGCGTGCCCGCCATTCAGCTCTGCGAGCGAGGCGTCGAGCCGCGCGAGCTCGCCCGCATCAAGGTGGCCGTGGTGGCCGCCCTCGACCGTGCTGTCCAGCATCACGACCATCCAGCGGCCGTAGCGCGTCGCGAACGCGTGGACGAAGGGCGGGCCGTCGAGCGCGCCCGCGACGTCGGCGGGATCGTCGTGGTTGCCCGGCAGGCAATGCACCGGAGCGCCGGCGTCGGCGAAGTTCTTGCGCAGCGTCTTGTAGCCTGCGGGGTCGTCGTGCACGAGGTCCCCGGTCAGGAGCACCGCGCCCGGACGCGGGTGCCGGCGCTTCGCGTGCGCGACGCAGCGGCCGAGGGTCTCGGCCGTCGCGACGCCCCGGACCCGCATGTCCGGCGATCCGGCGAGGTGCGGGTCCGTGAACTGTAGCGCCAGCACCGCGTGCGCGTCAGTAGCGGTAATGGTCGGGCTTGAACGGCCCGGCCGCCGGGATGCCGAGGTAGCGTTCCTGCTCCCCGGTCATCGTCGTGAGTTTCGCGCCGATCCGGTCGAGGTGCAGCCGCGCGACCTTCTCGTCGAGGGCCTTCGGAAGCACGTAGACGCGGTGTTCATACCGGGCGCCGTGCGCGAAGAGCTCGATCTGCGCGAGCACCTGGTTCGTGAACGAGTTCGACATCACGAAGGACGGGTGCCCGGTCCCGCAGCCGAGGTTCACCAGCCGGCCCTCCGCCAGCACGATGATCCGCTTGCCGTCCGGGAAAATCACGTGGTCGACCTGCGGCTTGATGTTCTCCCACCGGTACTGCCTGAGCGAGGCGATGTCGATCTCGCTGTCGAAGTGGCCGATGTTGCACACGATCGCCTGGTGCTTCATCCGCCGCATGTGCTCGTGGCTGATGACGTTCACGTTGCCGGTCGCCGAGACGAAGATGTCCGCCCTGTCGCAGGCGTCGTCCATCGTCACGACGCGATAGCCCTCCATCGCCGCCTGCAGCGCGCAGATCGGGTCGATCTCAGTGATCCACACGGTGGCGCCCAGCCCGCGCAGCGACTGCGCGCAGCCCTTGCCGACGTCGCCGTAACCGGCGACGAGCGCGATCTTGCCGGCGATCATGACGTCGGTCGCGCGCTTGATGCCGTCGACGAGCGATTCGCGGCAGCCGTAGAGGTTGTCGAACTTCGACTTCGTCACCGAGTCGTTGACGTTGATCGCGGGAAAGGGGAGCTTTCCCTCGCCGGCCATGCGGTAGAGGCGCTTGACGCCGGTCGTCGTCTCCTCGGTCACGCCGCGGATCTCCGCGAGTCGCGTCGAGTACCAGCCCGGCTGAGACTCGAGGCGCTTGCGGATCGAGGCGAACAGCGCGGTCTCTTCCTCGTTGGCGGGCTTCGAGACGACCGAGAGGTCGGTCTCGGCCTGCGCACCCAGCATCAGGAGCAGCGTCGCGTCCCCGCCGTCGTCGAGGATCATGTTGGCGTGCTTGCCGCCCGGCCATTCGAAGATGCGATGCGCGAAGTCCCAGTATTCCGCGAGCGTCTCGCCCTTGTGCGCGAACACCGGGATGCCGGCGGCCGCGATCGCCGCGGCGGCATGGTCCTGCGTCGAGAAGATGTTGCAGGAGGCCCAGCGGATCTCGGCGCCGAGCGCCGCGAGCGTTTCGATGAGCACCGCGGTCTGGATGGTCATGTGCAGGGAGCCCGCGACGCGCGCGCCGGCGAGCGGGCGCGCCTTCTCGAATTCCGCGCGCACCGACATGAGGCCCGGCATCTCGGTCTCGGCGATCGCGATCTCGCGCCGGCCGAAGTCGGCCTGGCCGATATCGGCGACGCAGTAGTCCTTGAGCTGGGTATTGATCACGGCATTCATGGTCATTTCTCTCCTTTGCGAGCGAGAGCGCCGTTTCCATTCGCGACCCTCGAGCCTGGCGGGCGGTGCGCCCGTTGCAACGCTCCTCGAGAGTCGCGGGGGACTGTCGCCTTTCCCGGTATTGCGGCAAAGGGGACTGTCCCCTCCTGATTTCAGAGACCGGCAGCCTTTCTCAGAGCCTCCGCCCGGTCCGTGCGCTCCCAGCTGAAGGCCGTGAACGCCGGCCGGCTCCGGGTTCCGCCGACCGCAGAATCCTGCACATCGTATTCCATCTCGGTCGGCTCGCGCCCGAAATGCCCGTAGGACGCGGTTCGCCGGTACATCGGGTGGATAAGGTCGAGCATGCGGATGATGCCGTAGGGGCGCAGGTCGAAGTGCGCCGCGACCAGCTTTTCGAGACGCGCGTCCGGAATCCGGCCGGTGCCGAAGGTCCGCACCGAGACCGACGTCGGCTTCGCGACCCCGATGGCGTAGGACACCTGGATCTCGCAGCGGCTCGCGAGGCGCGCCGCCACGAGATTCTTCGCGACATATCGCGCCGCGTATGCGGCCGAGCGGTCGACTTTAGAAGGATCCTTGCCGGAGAACGCGCCGCCGCCGTGGCGGGCCATGCCCCCGTAGGTGTCGACGATGATCTTGCGGCCGGTGAGGCCGCAGTCGCCGACCGGCCCGCCGATGACGAATCGTCCGGTCGGATTGATGTGGTACTTCGTACGCTTGCCGAGCCAGCGCGCCGGCAGCACGGGCTTCACGATCTCCTCCATCACGGCCTCGTGCAGGTCCTTCTGCTTCACGTCCGGCGCGTGCTGCGTCGAGAGCACGACGGCCTCGATGCCGACGGGCTTGTCGTCCTCGTACGCGAACGTCAGCTGGCTCTTTGCGTCCGGGCGCAGCCACGGCAGCTTCGGGTGGCGTCCCTTGCGGACCGTCGCCTGGCGCTCGACGAGCTTGTGCGCATAGTGGATCGGCGCGGGCATCAGCGCGTCCGTCTCGTCGGTCGCGTAGCCGAACATCAGTCCCTGGTCGCCCGCGCCCTGTTCCTCCGGCTTCGCGCGATCGACGCCCTGTGCGATGTCGCCGGACTGCTTGCCGATGATGTTGACGACGCCGCAGGTCTTGCCGTCGAAGCCGACGTCCGAGGAGGTGTAGCCGATGTCGCAGATGACGCCGCGCACGATCGCCTCGAGGTCCACCCACGCGGACGTCGTGACCTCGCCCGCTACCACGGCGACGCCGGTCTTGACGAGCGTCTCGCAGGCGACGCGCGCCCTCGGATCGCGCGCGAGCAGGGCGTCCAGCACCGCGTCCGAGATCTGGTCCGAGACCTTGTCGGGATGGCCTTCCGAGACGGATTCGGAAGTGAAAAGGAAGTCGCCGGACATCGAAAAATTATACGCCATCGGCGACAATGCCGGTTTCCCGGCGGAGGATCGAGATGCCGAGTCGTCGCGAGGTCGCCAACGCCATCCGGGCGCTCAGCATGGATGCTGTGCAGCGCGCCAACTCCGGGCACCCGGGGATGCCCATGGGCATGGCGGACATCGCCGAAGTGCTATGGCGCGACTTCCTGAAGCACAATCCCGGCAACCCGCATTGGTTCGACCGCGACCGCTTCGTGCTCTCGAACGGTCATGGCTCGATGCTCCTTTATTCTGTGCTGCACCTGACGGGTTACCCGCTCGGAATCGAAGAGCTCCGGAACTTCCGCCAGCTCGGCTCGCGCACCGCGGGCCATCCGGAGCGCGAGGCCGAGATCGGCATCGAGACGACGACCGGCCCGCTCGGCCAGGGCCTCGCGAACGCGGTCGGCATGGCCTTCGCGGAGAAGAAGCTCGCCGAGGCGTTCAACCGGCCCGGGCACGAGATCGTCGATCATTTCACCTGGGTGTTCCTCGGCGACGGCTGCCTCATGGAAGGCCTCTCGCACGAGGCCTGCTCGCTCGCCGGGACCTGGGGGCTCGGCAAGCTCATCTGCTTCTACGACGACAACGGCATCTCGATCGACGGCGAGGTCGCGGGCTGGTTCACCGACGACACGCCGAAGCGCTTCGAGGCCTATGGCTGGCAGGTGATCCGCGCGGTGGATGGGCACGACCCGGAAGCGGTCGCGCGTGCGATCCGCCGCGCAAAGCGCGAGAAGGCGAAGCCGACGCTGATCTGCTGCAAGACGATCATCGGTTACGGCGCGCCGAACAAGCAGGGCAGGGAAGAGTGCCATGGCGCGGCGCTCGGAGCCGACGAGGTCGCGCTCGCGCGCAAGACGCTCGGCTGGCCGTACGAAGCGTTCGTCGTGCCGGACGAGATCCGCGGGGCGTGGGATGCGCGCGCCGCCGGCAAGCGAGCGGAGGCCCGCTGGCGCCGCAAGTTCAAGGCTTACGAAGCCGCGCATCCGGACCTCGCCGTGGAATTCCGCCGCCGCATGGAGTCGGCGCTGCCGGACGGTTTCGAGGGCTGGATCGGTGAAGGCGCGACGGCCGCGCAGGCGGCGGCGCAGCCGGCCGCGACGCGCCAGAGCTCGCAGGCCGTCATCAACGGCCTCGGCCCGAAAATGCCCGAGCTGCTTGGTGGCTCGGCCGACCTCACGGGATCCAACAACACGCGCATCAAGGGAACGGAGCCGTATACAAGCGTGAATCCGGGCGGCGCCTACCTCCACTACGGCGTGCGCGAGTTCGGCATGGGCGCGATCATGAACGGCGTCGTGCTGCACGGCGGCCACATCCCGTTCGGCGGCACGTTCCTCGTGTTTTCGGATTACGCGCGCAGCAGCCTGCGCATGGCGTCCATCATCGAGGCGGGCAGCATCTTCGTGCTGACGCACGACTCGATCGGGCTCGGCGAGGACGGACCCACGCACCAGCCGGTCGAGCATCTCGCGTCGCTCCGGATGATCCCGCGCATGGAAGTCTGGCGGCCTTGCGACACCGCGGAAACCTGGATTGCCTGGGGCGCGGCGATCCGCCGCCGCCGCGCGCCGACGGTGCTCGCGCTCACGCGCCAGTCGCTGCCGCCGCAGGCGCGCGACGCCGGCCAGCTCGCGGCCATCGGGCGCGGCGGGTACGTGCTCGTCGATTGCGCAGGAATGCCCGACTGCATCCTCATCGCGACCGGCTCGGAGGTGCAGCTCGCGGTCGACGCGGCTCGCGAGCTCGCCGGGCGCGGCCGGAAGGCGCGGGTCGTGTCGATGCCCTGCTCCAGCGTCTTTGACGCGCAGGACGCCGGCTGGCGCGAGGCCGTCCTTCCGCCCGCGGTGACGCGGCGCGTCGCCATCGAGGCGGGCGTGCCCGAGGGCTGGTGGCGCTACGTGGGCCCGCACGGCCGCGTGATCGGGATGACGCAGTTCGGCGCGTCGGCGCCGGCCAAGGACCTTTTCAAACATTTCGGTTTCACGACCGCGGCCGTCGTCGGGGCGGCCGAATCATTGCTGAACGGAGAGAATTGACCATGGCGATCAAGGTAGGCATCAACGGCTACGGGCGCATCGGCCGCAATATCCTGCGCGCCCTCTACGAGGGCAAGCGCACGGGCAACATCCGCATCGTCGCGCTGAACGACCTGGGCGACGCGAAGACGAACGCGCACCTGACGCGCCACGACACGGCCCATGGCCCCTTCCCCGGTACGGTGGCGGTCGACGGCGACCACATGGTCGTCGACGGCGACCGCATCCGGGTCCTCGCGGAGCGCGACCCGGCGAAGCTTCCATGGGGCGAGCTCGGAGTCGACTTCGTGATCGAGAGCACGGGCCTGTTCGCCAGCAAGGAGAAGGCCTCGAAGCACCTCGCGGGCGGCGCGAAGAAGGTCGTCGTCTCGGCGCCGGCCGATGGCGTCGACGCGACCATCGTCTACGGCGTGAACCACCAGACGCTGCGCAAGGACATGACGGTCATCTCGAATGCCTCCTGCACCACGAACTGCCTGGCGCCGCTCGTGAAGCCGCTGCACGACTCGCTCGGCGTCGTCGCCGGAATCATGACGACGGTGCACGCGTACACGAACGACCAGGTGCTGACGGACGTGTACCACTCGGACCTGCGCCGCGCGCGGTCGGCCACGATGTCGATGATCCCCACGAAAACGGGTGCGGCCGCGTCGGTCGGTCTCGTCCTCCCGGAACTGAAGGGAAAGCTGGACGGTTTCTCGGTCCGCGTTCCGACGATCAATGTCTCGTTCGTCGACCTCACCTTCACCGCAAGTCGCGCGACGACGACTGTAGAGGTCAACGAAATCCTCAAGAAGGCCGCCGCGGGATCCCTGAAGGGCATCCTCGACTACACCGAGGAGCCGCTCGTGTCCGTGGATTTCAATCACAACCCCGCGTCTGGCACGGTGGATGCGCAGCTCACGAAGGTCCTGGGCGGCAATCTCGTGAAAGTCTGCGCCTGGTACGACAACGAGTGGGGCTTTTCCAACCGCATGCTCGACACGACGCTCGCCTGGTCGAAGGCCAGCTAGGAGCACGCGGATGAAGGCGGTCCGCATGACCGACCTCGCGCTGGCGGACAGGCGCGTGCTCATCCGCGAGGACTTCAACGTGCCGGTTGCGGACGGCAGGGTCACGAGCGACGCGCGCCTGCGCGCCGCGCTGCCGACCCTGCGCCGCGCGCTCGAGGCGCGCGCCCGGGTCCTTGTCATGTCCCACCTCGGCCGGCCCAAGGAGGGCGAGCGCGACCCCGCGCTTTCCCTGGCGCCCGTCGCGAAGGCGCTGGGCGGCCTCCTCGGCGGTCCCGTGCGCTTCCACGACGGCGAGCTCGAGGCCGCGGCCGCGGAGCCCGGCGAGCTGGTGCTGCTCGAGAACGTCCGCTTCCTGAAGGGCGAGAAAAAGGACGACGCAGCGCTTGCGAAGCGCATGGCCGCGCTTTGCGACGTCTTCGTGATGGATGCCTTCGGCACGGCGCACCGCGCCGAGGCCAGCACGCACGGCGTCGCACTGGCGGCGCCCGTCGCCTGCGCGGGGCCGCTGCTCGTGGCCGAGCTCGACGCGCTCGAGCGCGCGCTCGGCAACCCGAGGCGGCCGCTGGTCGCCGTGGTCGGCGGATCCAAGGTCTCGACCAAGCTCGAAGTGCTCGAGAGCCTCATCGCGAAGGTCGACCAGCTCGTGGTCGGAGGCGGCATTGCCAACACCTTCCTCGCGGCGACCGGCGTCGCGGTCGGCAAGTCGCTGCACGAGGCGGACATGCTCGACGTCGCGAAGCGCCTGCTCGCGCAGGCAAAGGCGCGCGGGGTCGGGCTCCCGATCCCGACCGACGTCGTCGTCGCGACCGAGTTCAGCCCGACCGCGATGTCGCGCGTGCGCGATGCGCACGCGGTCGGCGCCGAGGAGATGATCCTCGACATCGGGCCGGATTCGGCGAAGGCGGTCGCGGAGGTCGTCGCGAAGGCCGGGACGGTCATCTGGAACGGCCCGCTCGGCGTCTTCGAGTTCGACGCCTTTGCCGGCGGGACGCGCGCGCTTGCCGATGCGATCGCGAAGAGCAAGGCGTTCTCGATCGCGGGCGGGGGCGACACGCTCGCCGCGATCGAGAAGTTCGGTGTCGAGCGGGACATCTCCTATATTTCGACGGGCGGCGGCGCCTTCCTCGAGTTCGTCGAAGGCAAGACGCTGCCGGCGGTCGCCGCGCTCGAGCGGCGCGCGGCCGAGGCGAGGTAGGCACGCGTGGCACGGGGGAGGCCGATGATGGCTAGGCGGACCAAGATCGTGGCGACGCTCGGCCCGGCGACCGACCCGAAAGCGGCGCTCGCGGACCTCATCGCCGCTGGCGTCGACCTCGTGCGAGTCAATTTCTCCCATGGAAGCTTCGACGAGCACGCGCGGCGCATCAAGGACGCGCGCGCGGCGGCGGCGAAGGCGGGACGGGTGGTCGGCGTGCTGGGCGACCTGCGCGGCCCGAAGGTGCGCATCGAGCGCTTTGCGACCGGGCGCGCGACGCTCGCCGAAGGCGAGCACTTCACGCTCGACCCGGCCTTCGACCCGATGAACGGCACGGACCGCGTCGTCGGCGTCGCCTACGAGTCGCTCCCGCGCGACGTGCGCAAGGGGGACACGCTCCTGCTCAACGACGGCCTGATCGCGCTCGAGGTCACGGGCGTGGCGGGAACCCAGGTCCACACGCGGGTCGTAACCGGCGGCGAGCTCTCCGACATGAAGGGCCTCAACAAGCTCGGCGGCGGGCTGTCGGCAGGCGCCCTGACCGCGAAGGACCGCGAGGACGTCGCGATGGCGGCGAAGCTCGGTGTCGACTACCTCGCCGTGTCCTTCGTGCGCGATCGCAACGACATCAAGGAGGCCTGGGACCTCCTGCGCGGCGCGGGCGGCGAGGGCCGCATCGTCGCCAAGATCGAGCGCCGCGAGGCGATCGACAATCTCGAGTCGATCATCGACGAGACCGCGGCCGTCATGGTCGCGCGCGGCGACCTCGGCGTCGAGGTCGGCTACGCGGAGCTCACGGGGCTGCAGAAGCGCATCATCGCGCTCGCCCGCGCCAGGAGCCGCCTCGTGATCACCGCGACGCAGATGATGGAATCTATGATCCACGCGCCGGTGCCGACGCGCGCCGAGGTCTCGGACGTCGCGAACGCGGTCATGGACGATACCGACGCCGTCATGCTATCGGCCGAGACGGCGGTCGGGCGGCACCCCGGCCGCGTGGTGCGCGCGATGGCGCAGGTGATCGAGGGCGCGGAGAAGTGGCAGCTCTCGAACCGCCCCGACCTGCGCGCGGACGGGCACTTTAACCGCACCGACGAGGCCATCGCGGCGGCGGTGATGTACACCGCAAACCACCTCGACGTGCGCGCGATCGCCGCCTTGACGGAGTCCGGCTCCACGGCGCTCTGGATGTCGCGGATGCGCTCGGACATCCCGATCTACGCCTTCACGCGCCACGCGGCGACGCAGCGGCGCGTCACGCTCTACCGCGGCGTGTACCCCGTCGACTTCGACGTCACGAATCCGCGGCCCGAGCAGCTGTACCCCGCGATCTTCGAACGCATGCTCGCGGACGGCCTCGCCGCGGAAGGCGACCTCGTCATCGTCACGAAGGGCGAGCTCTCGGGCGTGTCGGGGGGCACGAACTCGATGAAGATCCTCAAGGTCCAGCGCGGGATCGCATGAGCCGTCTCGCGCGGCGGGTACTCGCCGGCACGCTGTTGTCGGTCGTGGTGCTGGTCATCTGCGCCTTCGCCGCCGGCTGGCTCGCGCTCCGCGGAAGCCTTCCGCAGATCGAGGGCGACGCGCCGCTCGCCGGACTCGCCGCGCCGGTCGCGATCGAGCGGGATGCCGCCGGCATTCCGGTCATCCGCGGCAGCTCGCGGGCCGACGTCGCGCGCGCGACCGGCTTCGTGCACGCGCAGGACCGGCTGTTCCAGATGGACTTGCTGCGGCACGCGGGTGCGGGCGAGCTGTCGGCGCTGCTCGGATCCGGGCTCCTCGGCATTGACGGCGACATCCGCCCGCACCAGTTCAGGCAGCGCGCCCGCGCGACGCTCGCGTCGCTCGACCCGGAAGAGCGCGCGCTGCTCGAGGCCTACGCCGAGGGCGTCAACGCGGCGATCGCGGCGATGGGCACGCGTCCGTTCGAGTACCTGGTGCTGCGCGAGACGCCGGCGCCGTGGCGCGCCGAGGACAGCCTGCTCGTCGTCTACGCGCAGTGGATCGACCTGCAGGGCGTCGGAGACGTCGTGGAACAGCGCAATGGCCGGCTCGCGGAAGTGCTTCCGGCCTCCGCGGTCCGCTTCATCGTCGAGCCCGACCCGACTTTCGAAGCTGCGCTCGATGGCAGCCGCCTGACGGCGCCGCCGATGCCCACGCCCGCGGAATACGACCTGCGCGCGCTCGGCAAGCGAATGTTCGAGCGCGTCGCGCACTTGAACGCCGCGGACCCGCGCCACCTGGACGATGCGCCGGCGCTCGGCAGCAACAACTGGGCGGTAGCTGGTGCGCGTACGGTGGACGGCGGCGCGCTGCTCGCGAACGACATGCACCTGGGACTGCGCGTTCCAAACACCTGGTACCGGGCGCGGCTGGTCGTCACGGGCGACGGGCTCGACATCTCGGGCGTGACGCTACCCGGCGTCCCTGCCGTCGTCGCCGGGAGCAACGGCCACGTGGCCTGGGGGTTCACGAACAGCTACGGCGACTTCCAGGACCTCGTGCGCCTCGACCCGGGCCCCGAACCGGGCACGTACCTCGCGCCGGGCGGGGCGCGGCGATTCGAGCAGGAAACCGAGACGCTCGAGGTCGCGCATGGCGAGCCCGAGAAACTCGTCGTCCGGAAGACGATCTGGGGTCCCGTGATCGCGAAGGATGGATCGGGCCACGAGCTCGCGCTCGCCTGGACCGCGCATCGCGATGGCGCGACGGACATGGCGGTGCTGCGCATGGAGCGCGCGCGGAACCTCGACGATGCCGCGGACATTGCCGGCGGCGCTGGCATGCCCGCACAGAACGTGATGATCGCGGATTCCACGGGTCGCATCGGCTGGGTCCTGTCAGGAAAGCTTCCGCGCCGGCAGGGCATCGACGCCTGGCGCCCGTCGTCCTGGAGCGTGGAGGGCACGGGCTGGGACGGCTGGGTGCCGCCGGCGGAATCGCCGCGACTGCTCGACCCTCCGCAGGGCTATGCCTGGTCCGCGAACGCGCGCGTGGTGGGCGGCGCCGACTACGCGCGCATCGGTGACGGCAGCTTTGCGCCGGCCGCGCGCGCGCGCGAGATACGCGCCGATCTCCAGAAGCTCGATCGCGCGCGGCCGAGCGACCTGCTCGCGATCCAGCTCGACGACCGGGCGGACTACCTCGCGAACTGGCAACCGGTCTTCCTGGCCGCGCTCCGCCGGGCCGGCGAAACCGC